>JBIJAE010000086.1:0-6625 GCA_044345895.1 Chitinophagaceae bacterium | reverse complement strand
ATGCAGGCGCTTTTTGAAAAAAATGTGATTCACCTCAGAAAAGGCGAACGCACAGAAACCGCAGAGGCCGTCATGCGCATGGTCTATCATGATCATGCCGAAAACAAGGAAGGTTATTTTTGGGCATCCAGGAATATTTGTGAAAAGGTGGCTGAGATGGATGATGCTGATTATGCTGGATATCAGCAAACGCTTTTGGACTATCAGCAAAACCTTCGACTTCATTCAATTGATGACAGGTGTTTTTCATCCAGTTCTATTAAAACGAACAACAACATTTTATTTTTGATTGTTGCGCTGCCGCTTTATTTGTTGGGAACCTTCATTTGGTGGATGCCGGCCAGGCTGGCAAAATGGATCACCGACAAAACCGTTACCAGGATTGATTTTTACACCAGTGTTTACAATGGTGTGCTTGGTTTTATGGGCCTGATCTGGTGGTTGATCTGGCAGTTTGTTTTTTGGTTTGCAGGTCAAAAAATGCTTTGGCTCTTGGTGTTTGTATCACCAGCACTTTGTTTTGTCGCACTGGAATGGATTAATCGTTACTCTACGCAAAAGGCCATTATCCATTTCAAATCCCTGCTCAAAAAAGACGCAGCATTCATGGAGCAAATGAAACTGTTGAGAAGAGAAATCGTATTTGTTAAGTTGTAATCTGTAATGCTGTAAAATTCCCCTCCAACCAGCTGTTGGTACTCTTGGCCAGGAGGGGAATCTTTTGCTTATAAATTAATACCTCAAAAAGTTGGTTGTAAAGAAATTATCGTTCCCAAAAACTGCAATGCCTTTATCTTTTAAAAAAGTATTTTGCAACCGATTCCAACATTTATTGTACTGTCAATCCTCCAGCAAATCCGGTCTTCTTTCTTCCGTTCTTTTCAAGGCCTGCTCATAGCGCCACTCTTCAATTTTTTTGTGGTCCCCACTCATGAGTACATCAGGTACTTTCCAGCCACGAAATTCAACTGGCCTGGTATAAACCGGCGGTGCAAGCAGATTGTCCTGAAATGAATCAAAAAGGGCCGAGGTTTCGTCATTCAGCACTCCTGGAATCAGCCTGCCAATGGCATCAACAATGACCGCTGCGGCAAGCTCACCTCCACTCATCACAAAATCCCCAATCGATATTTCTTTGGTGATATAATGGTCGCGGATGCGCTGGTCAATTCCCTTGTAATGCCCGCAGATAAATAGCAGTGAATTTTTGAGGGACAGCCCGTTGGCCATGCCCTGATTAAAGACTTCACCATCCGGTGTCAGGTAAATGATTTCATCGAATTTGTGCAATGCATTCAGCTCATCAATCGCATTGGCCAGGGGTTTACACATCATGACCATGCCGGCGCCTCCGCCAAATTGGTAATCATCCACCATGCCATATTCATTGACGGCCCACTTGCGGAGCTGGTGAATGGTAATGTTCAGCAAACCCTTTGCTGCTGCACGTTTCATGATGGAATGACCAAACGGACTTTCCATTAACTCGGGGACTACGCTGATGATGTGGATGTTCATGTTGGCTAAATATTTGGGCAACTGATGTTGCAGGGATTTTTGAATACGAATGGATGCTCATCCACTCCATCAATCATCCAGTTCTAAAAAATCTCCAAGGTCCCTACGTTCTTTTTTGGTGGGTCTTCCAATCTTGGAAGGCCTTTTGCCTGAGAAGAAGGAGGCAGACTGGTAAGCGATCCTTTCCACTTCTTCAGGTGGGGTCAGGTCTTCATAGTGCTTGATGGCTTCACTGTATTGCACCCTGGTATGCAACAATGAAATGACTTTGATGGTCCATTTTTTCTCTTCAGTCTTCACTTCATAAATGTCTCCAATCTTAACTCCCCTGGAGGCCTTTACGCTTTCTTCATTCAACTTCACCCTTCCTTTTTCGCATGCCGCACTGGCAGCTGTTCTTGTTTTGAACAGCCGGATCGACCAGAGGTATTTGTCCAGGCGGAGTTTCTCTTTTTCCATTTTATCGCTTCCTTCACAAAATTAACCATTTGAGTATAAGTGAACTTTCCTATTTTTCGGTTTCAAGTCAAATACAATGAAAATGAAGCCATTCAACACCCTTGCCATCCTTTTCAGCTTATTGATATGCCAAGCAACAACGCTCCAGGCCCAATCCAAAACGCAGTGGTCTGCAGACGGAACTGGCATATTTTCACTCAGTAAAAATGCGCTGGTCAAAACGGATGTCTTGACGGGTGATGTTGATACCATCATTGGGGCCTTGATTCTGAACAAGGCGGATCTTTTCAAGGAAATGGACGACTACAAATGGAATGAAAAATCCGGGCAATTGCTGGTATTTGCCAATACGGCAAGGGTTTGGCGCTACAATACAAAAGGGGATTACTGGCTCTATGACCACAATACAAAAAAGTGGCAACAGCTCGGAAAGTCAAGACCTGCCCAGACCCTGATGTTTGCGAAGCTTTCACCTGATGGAAAAAAAGCGGCCTATGTGTCCGAACAGAATGTATATGTTGAAGACCTGAAAACCGGTGTCATCAAGGCTTTGACAACGGATGGCAACAGGCGCATGATCAACGGCACTTTTGATTGGGTTTATGAGGAGGAGTTTGCTTGCCGCGATGGATTCAGGTGGAGCCCTGACAGCAAGAGAATTGCTTTTTGGCAGGTCAATGCAGACGGAACCAAAGATTTCATGATGATGGACAATACTTCCGGCATTTACTCGAAGCCCATCCCGGTAGAGTATCCCAAAGTAGGAGAGGCACCTTCAGCTGTGAGGATAGGGGTGATTGATCTGGCTACGGGCAAGAAAACATGGATGGCTGTTCCTGGAGACCAGCGTCAGCACTATATTCCGCGGATGGAATGGGCTGGAAATGAAGAGGTGATCATCCAACAGCTCAACAGAAAACAAAATGAGAGCAAGCTCTACATGGCCAATGCCGGCAGCGGCAAGGGCTATTTCATACATGCTGAAAAAGATGCAGCTTGGATTGATATTCTTCCTTCCATTGATGACGACTATAGCTATGGTGGATGGGATTGGCTTGATACGGGCAAATCTTTTCTTTGGGTTTCTGAGCAAGACGGATGGCGCCATCTGTACCGCATGTCCCGCAACGGAAAAGAGTCTATCCTCCTGACCGAGGGCAATTTTGATGTCATTGAAATTGCAGCTGTCAAGGAAAAAGAGGGTTATGTTTATTACTATGCCTCGCCCGACAATGCAACACAGAAATACCTCTTCCGTTCAAAATTGGATGGAAATGCTTTACCAGAAAGGATTACACCCCTTGCCCAACCCGGCACTCACCAGTATGATATTTCACCTGTTGCTGATATAGCTTACCACAGCTTTTCCAATCATAAGGTACAATATGTAACCGAAGCGATTAGCCTAAATACCCATCTTGATGGCAAGGGAAAAAGTGCTGTGCAAGATGCTGTCAATAAAGCAGCAAACATGTCTTCGCCCATTGAATTTTTCAAGATCAAAACCGATGAGGGTGTTGAAATGGACGGATGGATGGTGAAGCCGGAAAATTTCAATCCAGCCAAAAAATATCCAGTTGTTTTCTTTGTATACTCTGAACCTGCTGGTGCCAATGTGATTGATCGTTTTGGCGTGGGAAGGAACAGGTTGTATGCCGGTGACATGCGCAAGGATGGTTATGTATACGTGACCATCGACAACCGCGGTACGCCAGCCCCCAAGGGCCGTGAGTGGAGAAAGTCCATCTACAGGAAGATTGGTATTGTGAACATCGATGACCAGGCCAAGGCAGCCAAAGAAGTGTTCAAAATGGGCTTCATTGATACCAGCCGCGTTGCTGTCTGGGGATGGAGTGGAGGCGGTTCAGCCACCTTGAACCTCATGTTCAGGTATCCTGAAATCTACAAGACAGGGATCTCCATTGCCGCTGTTGCCAACCAGCTGACCTATGACAACATTTACCAGGAACGCTACATGGGATTGCCCCAGGAAAACCGCGAAGATTTTGTCAAAGGGTCACCCATTACCCATGCGAAGAACCTCAGGGGAAATCTCTTGTACATTCACGGAACAGGAGATGACAACGTGCATTACCAGAATGCTGAAATGCTGCAGAATGAATTGATCAAATACAACAAGCAGTTCCAGTTCATGTCATACCCCAACAGGAGCCATAGCATTTCTGAAGGTGAAGGCACCACGAGGCATTTGTCAACGCTCTATACCAATTATCTCAAGCAGTACTGTCCTCCGGGAGGGAAGTGAGTTGTGGGTTGAAGGGTTTAGGGGTTTAATGGTTTAATGGTTTAGGGGTTTAATGGTTTAAGGGTTTAGGGGTTTTAATGGTTTAAGGGTTTTTGGGGGTAGATCTGTTAAAGACTAACCCTCTAAACCCCTAAACCTATCCACCTCTAAACCCTTACACCTCTAAACCTCTTCCGCAAAATACTGATGAAAATAAGGTATCGTTTCAATCCCTTTGTAGAAATTGAACAGGTCGTATTTCTCATTGGGTGAATGCAGGTTGTCGCTGTCGAGGCCAAAGCCCATGAACACAATTTTCACGCCCAATTCTTTTTCAAACAAGGAACAGATGGGGATGCTGCCGCCGCCACGAACGGGCACAGGAGCCTTGCCAAAGGTATGTTCGATGGCTTTGGATGCTGCCTGGTAGCCCTTTGAATCAATCGGTGTGAGATAAGGCTCTCCGCCATGGTGTTCTGTTGCATTTACCGTTACCCCTGCAGGTGCGATCTTTCGGAAATAATCCAAGAGGATGGCGGTGATTTTTTCTGAAGACTGGTTGGGAACCAAACGTGCAGAGATTTTGGCTGTTGCCTTGGATGGTAAAACGGTTTTTGCACCTTCTCCTGTATAACCTCCCCAGATGCCGTTCACTTCTATTGTTGGGCGAATGCCTGTCCTTTCGTTGGTGCTGTATCCTTGTTCGCCATAAACCGCATCAATGCCAAGGTCTTGCTTGTATTCAGCCTCGTCAAACGGAGCCTTTGCCATCAGAACACGTTCTTCAATACTCGACTCGATCACATCATCATAAAATCCTGGAATGGTGATATGGTTGTTTTCATCATGGCAAGAAGCAATCATCCTGGCCAGGATGGTAGCAGGATTGGCTACAGCACCACCGTAGACGCCGCTGTGCAGGTCTCGGTTGGGTCCTGTCACTTCCACTTCGATATAGCTCAATCCACGCACACCTGTATCAATGGATGGAGTATCCATGCTGATCATGGCCGTATCACTGATCAGCACCACATCTGCTTTCAGCAAATCATGATGGCTGGCCACAAATTTTCCCAGGTTGGGAGAACCAATTTCTTCTTCGCCTTCAATGCAGAATTTGATATTGGTTTTCAAGGCATTGTTCCTGACCATCACCTCGAGTGCTTTGACATGCATATAAAACTGTCCCTTGTCATCACAGGCGCCACGGGCAAAAATTTTGCCGTCCTTGATCACCGGTTCAAAAGGACCGCTGTGCCAGAGTTCCAGCGGGTCTGCGGGTTGAACATCATAGTGACCATAAACAAGCACAGTCGGCAAGGACGGGTCAACCATTTTTTCTCCATATACTATCGGATGTCCATCGGTTTGATGTATCTCTGCAAGGTCTGCCCCAGCATCGAGCAGTGATTGTTTGACGGCTTCAGCACAGCGTATCATGTCTCCTTTGTGTTCACTGTTGGCACTAATGGAGGGGATCCTCAAGAGGTCCAGCAGTTCATTCAGGAAGCGTTCTTTGTTTTGGTCAATGTATTGTTTCATTTGTAATTGTGTTTTATATACACATTAAATTTCTTAATATTTTAACAGAAAAATTTTGTAATTCCAAAACCCTCCCTATATTTGATGCACGATTGCATGTCATATTTTCAGCCTTTGTGAATTCAACTCTTCAAAAAGTGGTTTTTGCAAAGGCTGAATCCTTTTTAGAACATCCCTGAAATCATTATTTTCCCAGCAATCTTCCTTCCACAAATTTCCAGTTCACCAGGTTAAACCAGTTGCTTACATACTCTGCACGCCTGTTTTGGTACTTGAGGTAATAGGCATGCTCCCAAACGTCGAGACCCAGCAATGGCAGGCCTTTCACAGGCGAAACATCCATCAGTGGATTGTCTTGATTAGGGGTAGAACCAATCTGCAAGTTCTTATCACCATCTAAGTAAAGCCAGGCCCACCCACTGCCAAACCTTGTCATGGCTGCATCACTCATTTTGGTTTTGAAGTTCTCGAAGCTGTTGAAATTGGACATCAGTGCCTGCTTCAAAGGGCCTTCATGTAGGGCAGTACCAGGGGCCTGCATGCTCTTCCAAAAAAGTTCATGGTTGTAATGACCGCCACCATTGTTGCGCAACTTGGCAGAATATTTTGAAATGTTGCTGAGGGCAAGTTCCAGGCTGGTGTTTTCGCCTTTGAACTCCGCCATGGCTGCATCGTTCAGGTTTTTTGTATAGGCGGCAGCATGTTTGGTATGGTGAATCTCCATGGTCATGGCATCCACATACGGCTCCAGTGCATTGTAGGCATAGGGGAGAGGCGTTTGTACAAATGGAGTAGGTTGTATTGAATTGCTGGCCAAGAGGGAGCCAGGAACCATGCCCAATGCTCCTGCTGCCATGGTTC
>JBIJAE010000169.1:0-4281 GCA_044345895.1 Chitinophagaceae bacterium | reverse complement strand
GGTGAATGCGTCACTCATGAGGAAATACCACATCATCAGTTTTCCATACTCAACGTTGAAGGGGCTTTTGCCACCACTCCACCATTTGGTTTCCGTGTGTGCTTGGGCTGTTGCCATGCTATTGCTTGTTTTAAGGTTCAACTCACCAGGACTTATTTCATCCAGGTGAAAAATATAAATAAGTAGATCCACAAAGCATCTACAAAATGCCAATAGGTTGCTGCGATTTCAAGCGGCACACTGCTGTAGTTCCTTGTGGAACTGCTCAGTGCCCGAATGGCAATCACAACCAGTGCTACCACTCCGCCCAACACGTGAATACCGTGCAAACCGGAAATAGCCAGCAGGAAAGAGTAAGACGCATTGGAACCTGCCCCAACGAGGCGGATATCCTGTGCAGCAAACTGCCTGAATCCTGCTATTTGCAGTACAATAAAAAGAACTCCCAACACCGCAGTAACCAAAAGCAACCGCCTGTAGTTGATTATCTCCCTTTTTTTCAACGCTTTCAATGCAAGCTGCACTGTAACGCTGCTGGCCAAAATGGTGGCAGTTGAATACCAGAACATCATGGGTATTTCAATCATTAACCAACTGGCCTGGCTTCTTTTCACAATATAAGCAGAAGTCAATCCTGCAAACATCATCAAAATACTGCCTATCGTTACCCATAAGGTAAACTTATGGGGGTGAATTTTTCTTTTCTGCTCGCTTATTACCTGGCTCATGGTACTATTATGATTTACGATCAGTAAAATGAAACTTGTTCAATAAAATCACTTTTTCAATCCTCACACTGGTTTGGTCCTGGACGGGTTGCTTGTCTGCCAGCAAGGCCAACAATACAACAGGAAGATAAATGTAAGAGGTGAACATTACCCTGCGGGCTGCTTTCACATCCATCTCACGGAACAATCGCATGCATTGCCAAACCATAACCAGGTTGGCCAATGAAACGACGACCATGCTCACCATCCCTGACATGCCAAACACCATTGGCAAGACCCCAATCGGCAACAACAATACTGAGTACAGTATTGCCTGAACTGCTGCATACTTGGTAGGTCCACCCCTGGAGGGCAACATCCTGAAACCGGCTCTCGTATAATCCTCATGCGCTACCCAGGCAATCGCCCAGAAATGAGGGAATTGCCAGAAGAACTGCAATGAGAAAAGGATCCAACCGCCAACGCCAAGGTCTGCATCACCTGCAGCCCATCCAATCAAACAGGGAAGGGCTCCTGGTATTGCGCCAACCAGTACCGAGATGGAATGAATCTTTTTCAAAGGGGTATAAATAAACCCGTAAAGAAAAAGGCTGAAGCCTGCAATTCCTGCAGCCGTCCAATTGAACGTGAGACCAATGATGAAGATGCCGAAGACTGCAGCAACAACTGAAAAAGTTGCGGCCTCATCAACAGTCATTCTTCCAGAAGCAAGTGGCCTTGAGGCTGTTCGCTTCATCATCGCATCAGTATCTTTCTCTGCGATCTGGTTGATGGCATTGGCAGCTCCCGTTACGAGCATACCGCCTGCAAAAAGTAAAAGAACTTCTATGATGTCAAAATCTATCCCTGGAACCAAGAGGTAACAAACCACCGAAGAGAAAACAACCGTGAAACTCAGGGTGAATTTCATGAGCTGCTGATAATCCTTCAGCTTTGATGATACCATTGATGCCTCCTTGCCCTTCGATTCTTCCATTTGCATCATTTTATATGTTGCCGCCCGTTTCAGGACAGCCTTTTTTTAGTGCTTCGATTCGTCAGCGCCGATGGGTTCGGTTTGAGGGATAAACTCCCTTCCATCCTTGCTATAGTCATATGCCCATCTATGAACTTCAGGAATATCGCCAGGCCAGTTGCCATGACCAGGATTGATAGGTGTAGTCCACTCCAAGGTGGTGGCACCCCAAGGATTGGTTGATGTTACTTTTCTTCCTTTGAAAATGGAATAGAAGAAGTTGAAAACAAAAAGGATTTGAACAGCAAACACGATCATGGCAACAGTGCTGATGAAACGGTTCATGTCCTGAAACTGGTTGAAAGACTGCCAGTTGCTCCAATCGGTATAACGACGTGGCATACCAGCCAAACCAGAGTAGTGCATTGGCCAGAAAATCAAATATGCACCAACCAGGGTTACCCAGAAATGGATATAGGCCATGGTATTGTTCAGGAAACGACCATACATCTTCGGGAACCAATGATATACCCCAGCAAACATGCCAAAGAACGATGCAACACCCATTACGATATGGAAATGCGCAACTACAAAATAAGTATCATGAAGATGGATGTCAAGTGTTGAGTTACCAAGGAAGATACCGGTCAAACCACCTGAAATGAACAAGCTAATAAAACCGATAGAAAAAAGCATAGCGGGAGTGAACCTGATGTTTCCTTTCCACAATGTGGTCAACCAGTTGAACACCTTGATGGCGGATGGAACCGCAATCAAAAGGGTCAACAAAACGAAGAATGCACCCAGGAAAGGATTCAATCCTGTCACAAACATATGGTGCGCCCAAACAAGGAAGGCGAGGATACAAATCGCAAACAATGAACCCACCATCGCGAGGTAACCAAAGATAGGCTTCCTTGAATTTACAGAAAGGATCTCTGAAACCATACCAAGCGCAGGAAGCAAAATGATGTATACTTCAGGGTGACCAAGGAACCAGAACAAGTGCTGGAACAAGATGGCAGAACCACCTTCGTTAGGAAGAATTTCTCCTTTTACCACAATCTCTGAAAGATAGAAACTGGTTCCCAGGTTGCGGTCAAACAAAAGCAAGACAGCACCAGACAACAATACAGGGAAAGAAAGTACGCCCAACACCGCAGTAAAGAAGATGGCCCACATGGTCAGTGGCATCCTGGTCATGCTCATGCCTTTGGTACGGAGGTTAAGGATGGTAGAGATATAGTTCAGGCCTCCGAGAAGAGAGGATACAATGAACAATGCCATAGAGATCAACCAGAAATCCATACCAAGCTTAGAACCTTCACTGGCCTGACCCAGTGCACTGAGTGGAGGATAGATGGTCCATCCGCCTGAGGCAGGGCCTGTCTGAATGAACAAGGAAGCAAACATCACAACACTGGCCAAAAAGAAGAACCAGTAGCTGAGCATGTTCATGAATCCTGACGCCATATCCCTTGCGCCAATTTGAAGAGGAATAAGGATGTTAGCAAATGTACCGCTAAGACCCGCGGTCAATACAAAGAATACCAGGATGGTTCCATGCATGGTAACCAAAGCATAATAGAATTCGTTGGAAATTCTTCCACCAGCTGCCCATTTTCCGAAAAGATCCTCGAGAACAGGAAACGAGGCTTCAGGGTATCCCAACTGAAGACGAAAAAGCACTGAGAACAAACCACCAATAATGGCCCAAATGATTCCCGTGATCAGGAACTGCTTGCCAATCATTTTGTGGTCTGTACTGAAAACATACTTACTCAGAAATGACTCCTCATGATGGTGATCATGGCCGTGCGCCTCATGAGAATCATGCGAATGTACTGAAGCTTCCGCTGCGTGTCCGTGTGAAATTGTTTCGCTACTCATTTTTAATCTTTTTTTCTGTGATACATTATTTCAGTTGGGCCAAGGGTTTAGACATTGTTGCAGTTGCTGCTGCAGCAGTACTGTCAGCAGCCGGTGCTGCTGGTGCAGCGCCTTCTTTAACAGTTATATACTGTGGCTTTCTTGATGCCATCCATGCATCATATTCTTCCTGTGTTTCCACTACGATAACACCACGCATAGAGTAGTGACCACTTCCACACATCTGATCACAAGAGATTTCATAAACAAAATCCTTGTTTCCTGTAATCTTTTTCATTTGCTCTGTGGTATACTTTGGCGTAAACCAGAGAGTAGTTGGAATTCCCGGAACGGCATCCATTTTGAGCCTGAAGTGAACAAGGCCTACATCATGGATAACATCCTGTGCGTTGATCACCAGCTGAACCGGCTTGCCAACAACAAGGTGCATTTCTGTTGCTTCAATATCATCATGGCTGGCGCCATCCTCCCAATCCACACCAAGTGCGTTACCGCTGGATGCATCGGTTAGGCGATAATTCTTCCTACCCAAAACATTGTCTTTACCAGGATACCTCATCATCCAGTTGAACTGCTTTCCCGTAATTTCAACTATCTGTGCATCTTTCGGCGCATCGCCAGTTATTTTGAACCAATAAAACAATCCGAAACCAACCAGAATAGTAAGGAAAATAGCAGGGACCACCGTCCACAACAACTCGAGTTTAT
>JBIJAE010000084.1:0-6672 GCA_044345895.1 Chitinophagaceae bacterium | reverse complement strand
CAAGGGTAACAGCCATCGGGCTCACGGGGTATATCTATAAGTTCATTGTTGCCATCCTTTGTACCCCATTGATTTACCTCATCCACAACCTCATTGAGGAGTACCTGGGGAAAACCAAAGCGGCAGAAATGAAGCGATCGGCCCTGGAAAAGTCTTAAGCAGAGTTTCTTCCTGCATTGATGATGCCGAAAGAACACCGCATGACCAGCTTTTCATAACTCTTCCGCAAATCAGATGGCAGATTACGCTCTTCCATTTCCCTTACCTTGGTGATGGCAAACTGCTGGATGGTGGTGATGGGCAGTACAATCCTTTCACGGGTTTGAATGGAAAGCTGTTCTATCGGATAATTGGCCATGAGGTCCGTGTTTCCTGATAGCATGAGGATGTATTTTTTTGTCAACTCAAATTCACCTTCAATGGTTCTCCACAATTCTCCATACTTGGGATGATTTGCCAAAAATGCAGTCAGCGGAAAGAAACATTTTTTCATCGCCATCTCACAGTTGTCGATCAATGTTCTGAAAAAAGCAGAACGCTGATAAAGGGCTTTGAGCTCTGGCATCAATCCTTTTTCTTCCATGCGCTTCAATGCTGTTCCCACACCATAATAGCCTGTGACATTTTGCTTCATCTGGCTCCAGGCACCAACAAACGGAATCGCCCGAAGGTCTTGCAGGGAAAGCTGTCCACTTGCACCTCTTTTGGCAGGCCTGCTGCCAATATTCGTTTCTGCATAAAAACGCAGTGGACTGGCATGAGAAAGGTAATCAAGGAAAAAAGGATGATTCTTCAATGCTATATACGACTGGAAACTTTCTTCAGCCAACTGTTCAATCAAGATCATTTCATGCTGGCTGAAAGTGCTGGCCCCATTTGAAAACAATTCATTGCCAATACCTGCATGGAGCAATTGCTCAATGTTGAACTGCGCCGCATCAATGGTACCAAAATTGGAACTCACTGTTTGTCCCTGTACGGTCAACTCAATTTCCTTGTTGGAAATATCACTTCCCATGGATGCATAAAACTTGTGCGTCTTGCCGCCTCCCCTTGCAGGAGGACCGCCTCGTCCATCAAAAAAGACAACATCAATACCATATTTTGCTGAGATGGCAGAAAGCTCTTGCTTGGCCTTGAAGATGCTAAAATTGGCCATCAGGTATCCCCCGTCTTTTGTTCCATCACTGAATCCAAGCATCACGGTTTGCCTGTTCCCCCTGCGTTTCAGGTGATCACGGTATTGAGGGAATGTGTACAAGACCTGCATCACATCTGCCGCATTTTTCAAATCCCCAATGGTTTCGAACAAAGGAATGATGTCAACAGATATGGCATCCCGCTTCCATCCACCAAAAACAAACAGCGCAAATACTTCCAGGATGTCCACGGCACTGTTGCACTGGCTGATGATGTAACGATCTGATCCGGGCTTTCCGTTTTGCTCCTGGATGAGCTTAACAGCCTTCACAGAATCAATGGTATCTTTGGTGATGGGTGTTACAGATTCATCAAGGGTAATGGCAGAGGAAAGAGAGGATAGCCACTCAATCTTCTTTGCATCATCCATGGCATTGTAATCTCCATTGCCTGAAAGTGTACAAATCTCTGTTATCACACGGGTGTGCACGGAGCTGTCTTGGCGGATGTCCAGGGTTGCAAAATGCAAACCAAAAAGATGGACCCTGTTGATGAGGCCATCCACCATGTTAAGGAAGAGGCCATTGTGGTTGAATACAATCATCTCCCTGATTTCATTCAATGTATCAAGCACCTCAGCTTTCTTGAGGTCTGCCTTGTAACCAGGAATAAAAATATTGTTATAGAGCTTTTTTTCCAGCTCCTGCAGCTTGCCCTCTACCCCTTCAAAAGTCAGTCTCCTCCTGAGTTTCCTTACATCAAGGTAATAACATTTGATGATGCTGCCCCGCAGGGCATCAGCCACTTTCAACGTTATATCACTGGTAACAAATGGATTGCCGTCACGGTCTCCCCCTGGCCAAAAACCCATGCGAATGACTGGATTTTCCTGGTCATAGGCATCTGAAAACTGAGACCGCATGGAAGAGGCTATCCTCCCACTTGCAGAATAAAAAACATTCTCGAGGTACCAGATCAAACTCACAGCCTCATCATAAGGAGTGGGCTTTTGTTTTTTGAAGAAAGGCGTTTTTCCAAGTTGTTGCAAGTATATATTGATCTGGTTCAGGTTGTTCTCAGCAATTGCTTTTGATAAGTCGTTGATGATGCCCAAAACAGATCCTGGATAAAACTGTGTTGGATGGGCGGTCAGCACCAGTCGAACACAAAAATCCTTTAGCTTCTTCTGCAATTGAGATTGCTTGCCGTATTGTTCAACCTCTGTTTCCAAATGCTTTAAGGTTCCCAGGCCTTTCATGTCATTTAAACGAGGAAAGGCAGCATCCTCGAGGGCATCAAAGAGCACCACTTGTCGCTCCACATATTGCACAAACCGAAACAACAAGTCTAACTGCTGCTGCTCAGAGGTATAGGTGGTATGGCGTTCGAAAAAATCCTTCAAAATCTGGTCAGGGCTCATCTTTTTCTTGAATCCTTCTTCACAGTTGGATTGAAGCAAAGAAAGCATGATGCCTGTCTTCTCTATCCTGTGAAAGGGAAGAGAGGTAAACAGACTGTTATAGAGCTGGTATCTTATGCCCACCTCGTTATTGAACTTTACCAGTTCAGTAGATGAATTGCTGTTCATTTGATATTTTTATTAGGAAATATGGGGCAATCGATGGGTAAAAATAAATAAATTTCAACAAATAACAGAAAATGCTTAATTTTGTATTGTCTCTTAATTGAAATGACAGCAACCAAATTAAATATTACCCCATCCAACGAGGCTTTGACAGCCATGTTTGCTGCATTCACAACAACGTACACTACAACAACCCGCTAGGGTTGAATTACTTCATATCACCATTGGGCACCTGCTGTTTCTCGGATAAACTCCGTAGCACATTTACATTGTAATTCAACCATCATGAAATTGATCAAAATAGAAGGCAATTTGCTTTCAACTCCCGAAATGTTTTTCAGGGCTATTGGCCATCTTGAGGAATTAAAAAATACTGCCACAACAGTTGTCGTTACCGGAGCAGAAAAAACAGAAAAAGAACTGCTCAACATAGCATTATCAGCGCGCGACCAATCCATGGAATATGTTGATCAACTTGCCAACATTGAAACATCCTACCTCACCTTGACAAGGGCCATCATTCCAGTAACAGAACAGAGTGCCAGCCTGAGTTTTGTAAAACAACGGTTCAACGCATTAGAGGAACTGTGCAAAGGGGTGCAATTGCTGGGTGAATTACCAGAAAAAACAATTCACGAGATCATCAACCATTCCTCAATTATCTCTTCCTATCAATTGGCCGCTGCAAGCAATGCTCTCTTCAGGAACATCCAATGGATAGATGGAAGAGAAATCCTTGTGGCAGAAAGGGTCAATGGAGCGATTGTCTGCAATGAAGAAGTTTCTGAAATCAATCTTCAGCAAAACTCGAACAGATTGGAGCCTGGGATAAAAATCATTTCAGGTAGTGCTGCAAGGGACGCCAAAGGAAATACAATCGTTTTTGGAAAAGGTGGCGGAGATCTTTCTGCTTCAATCTTTGCAGGACTATTGAAAGCAAATGAAATTGAAATATGGTCCTCTCAACGTCCATACACTACAGCCAATCCACTGCTGGTAAAAAATGCAAAAACAATTCCAGAAATAACCTACGAAGAGGCCATAGAGTTAAGTCATTACGAGAACAGCCTTGTCGCGCCGGCAGCATTGAGCAATGCGATAAAAAAAAGCATTCCTATCCACATCCGTGCATTTGAAAACATGGCGGGTGTTGCAACGCGCATCCGCCATGGCGTGGCGCCGAAAAATGAAATGATCACAGGCATTTCCTCCATGGAAAATATTGCGCTGATCAGTATTGAAGGAAGTGGAATGATTGGTGTTCCTGGCTTTGCAAAGCGCGTCTTCGCTGGCCTCAATGACGCTTCCATCAATATAATTCTCATCTCCCAGGGATCTTCTGAACATTCCATTTGTGTTGCGGTTCGCGATGACGCCAAAGCTCAAGCCATTCATGTGCTTGCAAACACCTTTGAAAAAGAAATCAGCAATGGCATCATACAACCCATCAGCAGCTCCGGTGATGTCAGTATCATAGGACTGGTTGGAGAGAACATGAGAAACCATCCTGGCATCAGCGGTAGGATGTTTGGCAGTCTGGGCAGAAATGGTGTCAATGTGCTGGCCATTGCACAGGGATCAAATGAGCGGAATATTTCTGCAGTCATTCATTCAGCCGACAGGAAAAAGGCAATCAATGTTTTACATGAATCTTTTTTTGAGGACGCAAAAAAAGAACTGAACCTGTTCATTGTTGGTACTGGAAATGTTGGGAAAAAATTAATAGCCCAAATAAGAAAACAAACGGATAAAATCGGAGAACTGCACAAGATTAAGATGAATGTAGTCGGGCTTTGTAATAGCAGAAAAATGATTGTTCATCAGCAGGGAATAGACCTTGAGCAATGGGAGCAAGCACTGGACAATGGGGATGCATCAAATCCTTCAGCATTTGCCAATCAAATGACTGCGCTAAACCTCAGAAACAGTGTTCTCGTAGACATCACTGCCAATGAAACAATTCCAGGCCTTTACGCAAGCCTTTTGAAAAAATCGATGTCTGTTGTGGCATGTAACAAAATTGCAGCCTCAGACAATTATGCGCGGTACAAAGAGCTAAAGGAGCTGGCCATTTCCTACAACTGCAAATTTCTTTTTGAAACCAATGTAGGAGCAGCACTGCCCATCATCAGCACCTTGAATGATATCATCAAAAGTGGAGATAAAATAAACAAGATGGAGGCTGTGCTGAGTGGAACACTCAATTTTGTATTCAACAACTACGATGGCAGCAGGCCTTTTTCTTCCGTGGTGAAAGATGCGCAGGAACAGGGATTCACAGAACCTGACCCCAGGCTGGACCTCAGCGGAAAAGATGTCATGCGCAAAATCATGATATTATCAAGAGAGGCTGGAGTGGCTATTGAAATGAAAGACATCCAATGTAACGGATTCCTTCCTGAAAGTTGCCTGCATGGATCTGTAAATGATTTTTATGAAGAGATGCTCAAGCACGAAATGCATTTTAGGTCCCTACTGGACCAAGCCAATATCAACAATGCCAAACTCAAGTTTGTAGCAAATTTTGAAAACGGAAAGGCTACCGTTGGGCTACAGCAAATCTGTCCGGAAAGCGACATGTTTCACTTGTATGGGAAAGACAATATTGTATTGTTCTATACAGAAAGGTATGATCAGCAACCACTGGTCATCAAAGGCGCAGGCGCAGGAGCAGAGGTGACCGCCAGTGGCGTATTTGCAGACACACTCAGAACCATCAACAACTAAATCATGAATACCCATTCAATCAGCATCAAATCTCCGGCAACCATTGCGAACCTGGTTTGCGGATTTGACATCCTGGGCCTCGCATTGGAGGAGCCCTACGACATCATGACCCTGGAAAACACCAATCGCCCGGGTCTGGAAATCGTTCATCTGGATGACCATGGATTGCCTACTGAACCCGAGCAAAATGTTGCTGGCGCTGCGCTATTGGCCATGATGGAAGAATTGACTGAAATGCCACAATGGAAACTGACCATTGACAAGAGAATCAAACCTGGCAGCGGTTTGGGATCCAGTGCGGCAAGTGCTGCCGGCGCTGTTTATGCAGCCAACAAATTGCTGGGCAGCCCTTTCAGCAATGAAGACCTTATTCGTTTTGCCATGTTTGGCGAAAAGGTGGCCAGTGGCGTAAAACATGCGGATAACATCACACCATGCCTGTTGGGTGGCGTTACACTGATCAGATCCATCCATCCATTGGACATCATCAACCTTTCCGCACCTGAGCTTTTCATCACCGTGGTTCATCCACAGATCGAAGTGCGTACTGCAGATGCAAGACAAATACTCAAAAAAGAAGTTCCACTGAAACAAGCCATCAAGCAATGGGGAAATATTGCAGGATTGGTAGCTGGCCTGATGCAGGGAGATCATGCATTGATTGGGCGATCACTGGAGGATGTGATTATCGAACCAGTGAGGAGTATCCTGATTCCAGGGTTTGAAGAAACCAAGAGCAGAAGCCTCGGGGTGGGCGCTCTCGGAGGAGGCATTTCAGGAAGCGGCCCTTCCATTTTCATGCTCAGCAAAGATGCATTAACAGCTGCAGCTGTTGAGCAGGAGATGGCAAAGGTTTACTCAGCAATAGGCATTGATTACAAAACCTACCTGACCAAATTGAATGTGAGCGGCATCACCATACTATAAATTGATTTCATGAGATATTATAGCCTAAACAACAGCAATCATTTTGTTGATTTCAGGGAGGCAACCTTGCAAGGACAAGCACCCGATGGAGGCCTTTACTACCCGGAGAATATTCCGGTGTGGAAAGAAGATTTTGTAAGGGACCTCAAGAGAAAATCAAAACCGGAAATAGGTTTTGACATCATGTCTCCATATGTAGGGGATACTGTTCCCCAAAAAGAACTCTACAACATCATTGAAGAAACACTGGATTTTGACTTTCCATTGCATCCCATCAGCGAAAACATATACAG
>JBIJAE010000083.1:0-6703 GCA_044345895.1 Chitinophagaceae bacterium | reverse complement strand
TTGCAAAAAGGAGTAGTGCGTTCAGTGGAATAGGACCGAAACCTGATGGCCTTCCCTTCTGCCCAATCTTTCTTGTTCTTGCTGAGCCGAACGTCCACAACATCTCCAGGCACAGCTCCTTCAATGAATACCACTTTCCCCTCCAGTTTCGCAATGGATTTTCCGCCGGCGGCATAACCACTGACCTGCAAATCCTCCAATACCAATTTCTTCTTTCTCATGTTCCGGCTTGAACTGCAAATCTACAATTTAATATGCCTTCGCAAGCCCGCTATCCCGACTTCCCCTTTTAACATTGTATTTCCCGGTTATTGAATATTTTTACCGAAACTTTCACAGATGCGCATTCTTTCAGTATTGTTGTTCTCTTTGGTATTCCACCATTTTTCCCGGGCACAAAACGCCTACGAAATCAAGGCCAACATCAAGCCCTTCAACAAGGGATTCCTCTACCTGGCCTACCATTTTGGCAGCAAGCAATACCTGATTGATTCAGCCAAACTGGATGCCAATGGTCAGGCCATCTTCTCCGGAGCAAAGAAATTGCAGGGCGGCGTTTACATGATTGTATTCCCTGAAAAGAACGGATGGATTGAATGCATGCTCGACCAGCAACAAAAATTCAGTGTATTCGCAGACACATCCAATATTGTGAAAGGATTGCGGTTTGAAGGTTCTCCAGACAATACCCTGTTTGCCGACTACCAGAAAAAATCATTTGACATCGGCACAGAGGTAGCTGCACTGAGGGCCAAGGCTGGCGGAGCGGCAGAAGATCCTGCTACAAAAGCTGCGCAGGCACAAATCAAGCAATTGAGCATCGACATGCAAAAATACCGTGATGAACTGCAGCAAAAAAACCCGAAGCACCTGTTGAGCTCCATTTTCAACCTCCTGAAAGACCCTGAGGTTCCGCCTGCGGCCCAGCACCCGGGAGGAAAATACGATAGCCTTTTTGCCTACAATTATTACAAAGACCATTATTGGGAAGGGATCAGCATGGCAGATGATCGCCTGGTAAGGACTCCCGTATTGCAGGGCAGGTTTGACAAATATTACGATGAAATCCTTCCCCAGGCCCCGGATTCATTGACCAGGTATGCAGACAAAATGCTTGCTGCCGCGAAGCCCAGTGAAGAGATGTTCAAATTTGTATTGTCCAGCCTCACAGACAAATACGTGAACCCGAAATTCATGGGCCAGGATGCCGTTTTTGTGCACCTGTTTGAGAAATACTACCTAAGTGGCCAGGCAGACAGCTGGATGAATGAAAAATACAAGAAGTTCATCTTTGACAGGGGATATTCGCTGATGTCGAACGTAATTGGCAAAAAAGCGGCTGAACTTCCCATGGTAGATACCCTTGGAAAAAATTTCTCCTTGTCTGCCCTGCAGGCGCCTTTCACCGTGATCTGTTTCTGGGACCCTACCTGCGGACATTGCAAGGAAGAAGTGCCAAGAGTCGATTCCATCTTTCAGGCCAAGTGGAAAAAAGAGGGTGTGAAACTGGTCGGGGTCATGACAGACGGCGGAAAACAGAACTGGCTCAACTACATCAGGGAAAACAAACTGGGTGGATGGATCCATGTGTACCAGACCGAAGAAACCAAAGACAAGATCTACAAGGCTGGTCAGCCTGGTTACCGACAACTCTATGATGTATACCAGACCCCAATGATTTACCTGCTGGACAGAGACAAGAATATTGTTGCCAAAAAACTCACGTACCTGCAGGTAGACGACTTCATGGATTTCAAGAAAAAAGCAGCAAAGACACCCTAACTGTAGATGAAAAAAATACTTTTCACCCTTTTGGTCATCACATCATCTTGCCTACAATTAAAGGCACAGGTGCTTTTTACCTATGGTGGCAAACCCGTAAGCCAGCAGGAGTTCATGGCATCGTTCATCAAGAACAATACCGACACCAGCGGCATATTGAATGCCCTGGAAAACTACCGCGATCTCTACATCCGTTTCCGCCTGAAGGTGCAGGCCGCCCATGACATGAAGATGGATACCCTGGCCAACCAGAAGGCAGACCTCAAAGGATTTGAAGAACAGATTCGGCCAGTTTACATGCTCGACCAGCAAACCCTGGATACATTGGTAGCAACTGCCCACCAACGTTCATTGAAAGAGGTGTCGGTAAAACACCTGTTCATTGCCTTCAACAACCTCAGGCTGAACAGCAGTGAGGGTGAAAATTATACTGTCGCAGAAAAAGAGCTTGCCCGAAAAAAAGCGGCTACAATAAAGGCTTCCTTGCTCAAGGGTGAAGATTTCGAAAAATTGATCATTGCCAATTCAGATGACCCGGAAGTGCCCAGAACAAGGGGATACCTCGGATACATCACGGCCTTCAGCCTTCCACATGCATTTGAAAATGCCATTTATGCACTGAAAGATGGGGCTGTTTCAGATCCTGTTGAAAGTGCCAAGGGTATTCATTTTTTCCAAAGGATGCACACAAGGGCGGCCCATGGCAAAACAACCATTGCCCAGGTCTTGATAGCCAAACCCGAGGACGCAACAGCTGCTGAGATGAGAGAGAGAAAGTTGCTCGCTGATTCCATTCATGCATTGGCAACAGCAGGCGCACCGTTCGATTCGTTGGTCCTGCAATTTTCAAACGACATGAGCAGTGCACAGAGAGGCGGCATGATAGAGGATGTCCAAGTTGGCATGTATGATCCTTTGTTTGAAGAGCAGGTCATTCGATTGAAGAAGGATGGGGAAATTGCACCTGTCTTGTTGACTGATCTTGGCTTTCACATCATCAAAAGAATTTCAAATCAACCCATTGAACAGTCACTGTCCGATGCAGCGCCGGCATTGAAAGAACTGATCCTGCAAGATGACAGGAAATCAATCGCCGCCGTTGCCTTCATCAACCGATGCATTGGTAAACATGGATTGACGGCCAGTACTCCGAACAAGGAGACCTATATTGCCAAACGACTGGAGCAGTTCAACCCTGCCTACGCAACACAGATCAAAGATTTCAAAGATGGCAACCTGCTGTTTGAAGTCATGGATAAAAAAGTCTGGGGAAAAGCCTCTACAGACCTGGAGGGATTGAAAAAATTCCATGCCGGCAGGGCTGACCAGTACAAATGGAAGCAATCTGTTTTCGCAGTAACCATCACAGCACAAAACAAGCAGACTGCCCTTGCCATCCGCGAAACATTTGAGAAAGAAAGATCCGTTGAACAGATCAGAAAAATGTATAGTGAGGTGTCTTTTGTTGACAGCGGCAGGTATGAGGCAGGAGACCTGCTGGGCGTTGGCGCAGAAAATGCAAGGACCGGATTTGTTACCCCGGTCTATACAAACAATTCAGACGAATCGGCCAGCTTCATCATTGTGGTCAATGCATACAAAGACCCAAGCACCAAGACTTTTGAAGAGGCCAGGGGAACCGCAATCAATGACTACCAGCAATACCTGGAAGACGGCTGGATTGCATCACTCAAGAAAAAATACCCGGTGACATTGAACACCCAAACCTGGAAAACGTTGGTATTGGGCCTGCGCTAAAAAACCTGGCTCACTGCGTTGTACACGATTTTGGGTTTGCCAAGGGTATAATAATGCAAAACAGGAACGCCTGCTTTTTTCAATTCCTTGGACTGGTATGTGAGCCACTCCTCTCCCACCTTTTCACAGGCCTCATCTGTAAGGCTGTTGTTCATGGCATTGACCAGGTCTTGAGGAAGTTCCACATTAAAAATTCTTGGTATCGCAGAGAGCTGTTTTTTATTGGTCAAAGGCTTTAAGCCTGGTACAATGGGAACATTGATTCCGGCTGCCCTGCACCTGGCTACAAAATCAAAATACTTTGCATTGTCAAAAAACATCTGGGTAACGATGTATTCTGCACCCGCATCCACCTTGGCTTTCAGGTGCCCGAGATCTTCTTCCAGGCTGGTGGCCTCAAAATGCTTTTCAGGATAACCTGCAACACCCAAACAGAAATTGGTCTTGAACCCATCCAGGATATCTTCTTCAAGATAAAGCCCCTTGTTAAGGCGATCTGCCTGTCGCAACAGGTCAATGGCATAGTTGTTTCCATTGGGCATGGGAACAAATCCATTGTCTCCTTTGGCCGCATCTCCACGCAAGACCAGCACATTATCAATCCCCAGAAAATTGAGGTCTATCAAGGCATCTTCTGTTTCCCTTTTGGTGAACCCTCCGCAGATAAGGTGCGGAACAGCATCCACCTGGTAATGGTTCATGATGGCCGCACAAATCCCCACGGTACCGGGGCGCTTCCTCACTTCTACCCGCTCAACCGATCCATCTTTCTGCTGCTTGGACACATGTTCGCTCCTGTGATAGGTAACATTGATGAAAGAAGGTTTGAATTCCATCAACGGATCAAGGTGCTGAAACAATGAATTGATGTTTTTACCCTTCAATGGTGGCAAAACCTCATAAGACAAAATGGTATCTTTGGCCTGGTTGATGTAGTCGATCACTTTCATGTTGAAGGGAGCGCTTTTGTTTGCAGGGCAAAAGTACAGATTATATGCTGATGAAATTTGATACATTTGTATCCAGACATGAACCTGACCATCCATACCAAGAACCTGATCAAACGCTACAGCAACAGGACCGTCGTGAACGATGTTTCTGTTGAAGTGAATCAGGGAGAAATCGTGGGCCTACTTGGGCCCAATGGTGCAGGAAAAACAACTTCGTTTTACATGGTGGTGGGCCTCATCAAACCTGATGAAGGAGAGGTATACCTGAACGACCTCAACATCACCAAGATGCCCATGTACAAAAGGGCGCAAATGGGAATCGGTTACCTGCCGCAAGAGGCTTCCATCTTTCGCAAGCTTTCTGTTGAGGACAATGTTGCCGCAGTGCTGGAAATGACCAAACTGACCAAAAAAGAACAGAAAATCAAACTGGAGGAATTGCTTTCAGAATTCCGTTTGACCCATGTGAGAAAGAACAACGGTGATTCGCTGAGCGGTGGAGAAAGAAGAAGAACAGAAATCGCAAGGGCATTGGCCGTCGACCCAAAATTCATCCTCCTGGATGAACCTTTTGCCGGTGTAGACCCCATTGCAGTGGAAGACATCCAGACCATTGTTGCCCGCCTCAAACACAAAAACATTGGCATCCTCATTACAGACCATAATGTTAATGAAACCCTTTCCATCTGCGACAGGGCCTATTTGTTGATTGAAGGGAAGATATTCAAGCACGGAACTGCAGAAGAACTTGCGGAAGATCAACAAGTGCGAAGACTCTACCTCGGCAGAAACTTTGAACTCAAAAGAAAGGATTATCTTCATGAGGAAGCCCGTCAAGATTCACTTCACGGCGATCGCTGACCCATTCAATCCCAACCATGAAATTGCTAAGTCCTGCCATATCGTCACTGGCCAGATTGCGCTCCTGGCGCATAGAAGCCTGGATCCAGCATCCCATCTCTGCACAAAGAGAGGTGCTGCAAGACCTGGTCACAGCAGCACAATTCACTGAAATTGGCAGGCAATATGAATTTTCAAAGCTGTTTACCACCAAAGCCTTCAAACAGGCTGTTCCCATACACGAATACGAAGACATCAAACCCTATGTGGAGAGGATCATGGCCGGTGAACAAAACCTGCTCTGGAATACCCCCATCAACTGGTTTGCCAAAAGCAGCGGAACAACTTCAGACAAGAGCAAATTCATCCCTGTAAGCCAGGAAAGCCTGGAAGACGGGCATTTCAAGGCGGCAAAAGATGTGCTCTCCCTTTACTACATGCACAATCCGGAATCTGATCTGCTCACCGGAAAGGGGCTGATGATTGGCGGAAGTCATACCATTAACAACCTGCACGAAGAGGCCCATTTTGGAGACCTGAGCGCTGTGCTGATGCAAAACACACCCTTTTATGGCAACTGGATCAGAACGCCAGAACTGAGGATTGCATTGATGGATGAATGGGAAGGAAAGATTGAGAAGCTGGCCCAAACCACCATGAACGAAAATGTCACTTCCGTTTCTGGTGTACCCACCTGGACCATCGTCCTTTTTCAAAGGATTTTGGAATTGACCGGCAAGAAGAACATGAAAGAAGTATGGCCATCGCTGGAGCTTTATTTTCATGGAGGCGTTTCCTTTCATCCCTACAGGGAACAATTCAAAAAGTTGATTGGCGGTGACATCCATTACCTGGAAATGTACAATGCCAGCGAAGGATTCTTTGCCGCCCAGGACATACCAGGGTCAGAAGGCATGATGCTTTTCCTGGACCATGGTATTTTCTATGAGTTCATGCCGATAGAAGAATACGGCAAGGATGAACCAAGAACCATTGGGCTCAAAGATGTTGAAATAGGACAGCACTATGCTCCGGTCATCAGCACCAATGGAGGGCTCTGGCGTTACCTGATTGGAGACACGGTTGAGTTCACCAGTTTAGCCCCCTTCCGGATAAAAGTCAGTGGCCGGCTGAAGCTTTTCATCAATGCATTTGGCGAAGAACTGATCATCGACAATGCCGAAAGAGCGATCGCCGAGTCCTGCAAGATTACCGAAGCAGTCATTGCTGACTATACTGCAGGTCCGGTTTATTTTAGCGAAGAAGGAAACGGCGCACACGAATGGCTGATAGAGTTTGAAAAAGAACCCAATGACCTCAACCTTTTTTCTACCATCCTGGACGAGGAATTGAAAAAGCTGAACAGCGACTAC
>JBIJAE010000163.1:0-4459 GCA_044345895.1 Chitinophagaceae bacterium | reverse complement strand
GAAGGACAAATGAGAAAATATAGCGTATCAAATTATTATTTTTCATGACTTATTATTTAGGATTGAAGTTTAGAAACCAATGTTCAGACCAAACGCATAGGTAAGGCTCGGCACATCGTCAATAAAGGTATTTGAATTGTACTCAGGATCCATTCCGTTGTATTTGGTCCAAAAGTTTGGATTGAGCACCTGCATGTAAATCCTCATCCTTTCAATTTTTCTTTTCTCCAATATGCTCTTGGGAAGAGTATAACCAACCGTTACATCAGACAACCGCAAGAAACTGGCATCCTCATAACTTCTGGCTCCGCGGAAAGGTTGTGCAACACCAGGTCCATAAAAATCATTGGTAGGGTTGTTTCTTGTCCAGTAGTTCATGACAATTTTATTGTATCGTCCACTGGTATATTCACCCATGGTTCCATCCAACATTCCATTCTTGTACATGGTTCCGTTTCTGTAATAGAAGAGGAAGGAAAGATCCAGGTTTTTGTAGCTAACCCTGTTGGTCATACCCATGGTGAAATTAGGCAACTGTGTACCCAGCCACATCCTGTCATCCCTTCCTGTTGAATTAGAAATTACACCATCCTTATTTTTGTCTGTAACCCTAACAGAACCCGGGAACTGACCATAGGATCTTGCTGCTGCACTATCAGCCAGTTGCCAAATTCCGGCAAACTGATAGTCATAATGAGACCTGACAGGCTTACCAACAAACAGACCACTTCCAATAACTGAAGTAACGCCATTGGCAAGTGCTTCAATCCTGTTGATGTTTTTAGAAAAATTGATGCTGGTACTCCAGGAAAAATTCTTTGTTTCGATATTTCTGGTATTGAGCATGATCTCCAGGCCCTTGTTTGACACCTTACCAACATTGGTAACCACAGAAGAGAAACCTGTTGAAGTTGGAAGTGTCTGGTTGAGGATCAGGTCACGGGTATTTCTTTTATACAACTCAACAGTTGCTGAAATCCTGTTTTGAAAGAATCCCATGTTCAATCCAAGATTGAGTTCCTGGCTTCTCTCCCATCTCAGGTCTTTGTTACCAATGGCCGCAGGAGCGAATGCACTGACTGCAGTCGCACCAAAGCTGTATGATGTTGTCAACAAACCAGCCTGTGTGCTGTATGCTGCAACGTTTGAGTTTCCAACCTCACCATAACTGACACGCAGTTTAAGGTCTGAAAACACATTCAGGTTTTTGATAAAATCTTCATCTCCTGCCTGCCATGCAAATGCCCCGGAAGGGAAAAATGCCCACCGGTTTTCTGTAGCCAGCTGTGAAGCGCCATCAGCACGGCCTGTCAAAGTCAACAGGTATTTATCATTGAAGGTATAATTTACCCTACCCATGTAAGACTCCAAAGAATTTCTTGAAAATCCGCTGGTTGCAGTAGTGGTTCCTGTTCCAAGGTTATACCAAAGTGATCCAAATGGCAGGTTGATTGAAGCAATTGAGTAAGCCTCTGCATTGTTCTTGAACGCACTTTGCAAAGCAGTTGCACTCAATTTGTGCTTGCCAGTTGTAAGGTTATAAGACAACTGGTTATCTAAAGTGTAGGTTCCCCAGTTTCTTTGAGTGAAATTGGCTCTTGGTGGATTGGTCAACTGTGACTTTGAAAGGGTATTCCTGAATTCACCATTTCGCTCATCAATGGATGAAGCAGAAAGGGATGATTTGAAGGTAAGTCCTTTCAACAAAGTCAACTCGATAAATGCATTTCCCATTGGATTGGAAATGGTGGTGGTATTCTGATAAATGGTTGGATCTGCATCAATCAAAGGATTGGGTACCTGATTGTCTTTGATGCCCATCCAAACGGAAAGATCATTCCATGGACCAATGGCCAAGTCGTTACCCTCACTTGGATTAACAACATCTTTGTAGTAGATAACACCAGTTGGCCTGGCCCTGTAGGCAGAACGAAGGATTTCCAACGAGCCGGTAGGATTTGAACTGTAGTTGATGTACGCGGTGATACCAACCCTTAACCAATTGTTCAGTCTGCTATCAACAGCGGCATTGAGTGTATATTTTTTAAATGAGGTGGATGCGATATTTCCATCTTCCTGGATATATCCACCTGAAAAACGATAAGTTGTACCAGCATTACCACCAGTTACGGCTACTGTGGTATTGGCCATTGTGCTTGGATTTGCAACTAGTCCTATCCAGTCTGTTGATTTTCCGCTGTTGACCATGTTCATCTCACTGGCAGTTAATGTGTTGGCTGCTCCACCATTGAGCACAGCATCAGTCACGGTTGCTTTGTAGAATTGCTGTGCATTCAGCAATTGAGGCAAATGAGCAGGTTGTTTTTGACCCAGGTAGGAATCAAAAGTAACTTTGGGTTTTCCTGAGACACCTTTTTTGGAGGTAACAATGATTACACCGTTGGCACCCCTTGCGCCATAAATGGCAGTGGAAGATGCATCTTTCAAGATATCAATAGATTGAATATCCTGGGGGTTGATGTCACGCAATCTTGCACCAATCACTCCATCAATCACCACGAGGGGCTCTGTGGCGCCGGTGATGGTGTTTTGACCACGAATATCAATTGCGAAACCCTGACCGGGTTTGTTGCTGGTTTTGGTAATCACCACGCCTGTAACCTGACCCTGAAGTGCTTGGGCAGCGTTGGCAGGGTTAGCCCTAACGATATCGCGTGGAGCAAGAGAACCTACAGCTCCTGTCAGGTCTTTTTTCCTGACTGAACCATATCCCACAACCACTACATCTTCCAATTGCTTTGAGTCAGAAGATAATTTGATGGATAGATCGTTTTGATCGGATACAGCTACTTCTTGTGTACCAAATCCGATAGAATTGATAACAAGAACTGATTTCCCTGAAGTTGGAACATCAATAGAGAACTTACCATCTGTGTTACTGGTTGTTCCTTTTGTAGATCCTTTCAATGTAATGCTCGCGCCAGCTACTGCTGCGCCGTTTTCTCCCAGAACAGTTCCATTGATCTTGCGTGTTTGCGCAAAAGCAATGGTCGTGATCAACGTTAGGAGTGTGACTAAAAAAAGTCCTTTTCTCATAATGGCAGTTTTAGTGAATAAGCGTTTAAATCGTTTTACTTAACAGTTAATAAATGTATAAAATGATTTTACTAAAACGTTTAATCTAATCTCTTTTATACGAAATCGTTTTCGTAGGATGCTAAAACAAAAGCCGATCGATATTATACACATCAGATGAAAATATATCGAAACCGATTTCGCAAACGTTTTCGAGAGATATATAAACTTGCAAAAAAATGCATTAACCAAGGATAAGAAAAAAGTCCTTCCGCTTATGTTCAATCCTGGTGAAACACCTCTTCCATGGAAGTCCAGATCTGGTGCTTGGCCAGTGCATCTTTCAAAGGCATTTGACAAGGATCGGTTTCTCTCCACCAACGTTGTGTGGCAGTGTCGGAGGCCATTTTCTTCATGTCAGCATCGAAGTCTTTTCCAGTATATTCGAAATAGCTGAAAAGATAATACTGGTCTTCAATTTTTTGAAGATAAATTGAATAGTTATGGATGTTGCATGCGCTTATTTGCTTTTGTACCGCTGGCCAAGGTGCCGCATGCAGTTTCTTGTATTGTTCAATTTTATCTGGCTTCAAGCCTGTCACCATTCCATAGCGAAGGGGCTTTAACGCGGAAGTTGCTGCTGGTGCAATAGAAGAACTTTCTTGATTTGTGCATGAAAAAATAAGACAAATTATCAATAGCGAAAAGAATGTTCTCATGTTAGAAAATTTGTAACGGTTTATCTGAAAATCCAATACAGAATTGCCATGATCAACAAAAGCACCAGCGACAGCAATTTATAATTACCTATTCCATTCCAACCTTTACTGGACAAGGGCTCCAGTGGAGACTTCCAATACAAGACATTGCTTACTGGAGTGTGTTCAACTGGAAAAAAATAAGACAACAGCACCTGCAAGAAAACACAAGCGCACAGCAGATAAAAAGCCATCATCATGAATGGGACTTGGCCCAGTATGGTTGATGGATAAAGCTTGTTGAGCACAAAAACAGTTGCACCAAGCAAAGAACCCAGCCAGAGCGTGTACTGAGCACTTTTTGCTGACGCTTTTTTCCAGAAAATGCCCAACAGAAAAACGGTGGTGATAGGTGGTGCAATATGGGCGATGATATCGTTGATTCCATTGAACAGGCTTTCATACCGATTGAGCAATGGAAGCAGGCCAATGGATGCAACCAGTGCAACAGCCGCAGAAATCCTGCCAACACTTACCAGCTGGCGATCACCTGCCGCGGGTTTAAAGCGTTTGTAGAGGTCGTAGCTGAACAAGGTGGCAATTGAGTTGAGCGCTCCGGATATCTGGCTCATCAACCCTGATAACAAAGCCGCTGCCAAAACACCCACCAACCCTTTGGGGACCAACTGTGTAATCATGAGCGTGTATACTGCTTTGGAATCTGT
>JBIJAE010000080.1:0-6824 GCA_044345895.1 Chitinophagaceae bacterium | reverse complement strand
TTACCAAATTTTATGTGGCGGAGAACTATCACCAGGACTATTATAACAGAAATGGAAACCAGCCTTATTGCTATTTTGTGATCAGACCCAAAATGGAAAAGTTCGAGAAGGCTTTCAAGGATAAAATGAAAAAATAACGGATCAAAGATGAAGCATATTTATGCGCTGATTGTGTTGCTTGCTGTGGTTTTGGACGCTAATGCCCAACTCAACAGTCAGGCCAAGTCATACACAAAGGCAGATACATTAAGAGGATCGTTGAACGAAGCCAGGAATTGGTGGGATGTTCAGCACTATGCTGTTGATGTTGAGCCTGATTATGAAAAAAAAACCATCAATGGCAAAGTTGACATCCAGTTCAAGGTTTTGGCACCTGGCAAAACCTTGCAGATTGATTTGCAGGAACCCATGCAATTGGGAAAAGTATACATCGGCGATAAACCCATGACTTTCAAAAGGGAAGGCAATGCTTTCTTCATCAATGTTTCAGTTCCACTTCCCAAAGACAGCATTGTTACACTGGCACTTCAGTTTCAAGGAAATGTAACGGTTGCCAAACGTCCTCCTTGGGATGGTGGCTGGATATTTTCCAAGGACAAACTCGGCAGGCCCTGGATGAGCGTGGCCTGTCAGGGGCTTGGTGCAAGCGTTTGGTTCCCTTGCAAGGATCACCAAAGCGATGAACCAGATCAAGGATCCACATTGAAAATCAATGTTCCTGATTCCTTGATGGCGGTAGGCAATGGCAGGTTGATCAGCAAAGAAAAATACAAGCAAGGCTGGACCGCCTACAAATGGGAAGTGAAAAATCCCATCAATAATTACAACATCATCCCCTATATCGGCAAATATGTTTCTTTCAGCGAATCATATCCCGGAGAAAAAGGAATGCTGGATTGTGATTACTGGGTGCTGGATTACAACCTTGACAAAGCCAAAAAACAATTCGCTCAGGTGAAGCCCATGCTGCAGGCCTTTGAACATTGGTTTGGACCTTACCCTTTCTATGAGGATGGATTTAAGCTTGTGGAGGCACCACACCTGGGCATGGAACACCAGAGTGCTGTTGCCTATGGCAATGGATTTCAAAACGGCTACAGGGGCAGAGACCTCTCCGGAAGCGGATGGGGCTTGAACTGGGATTTCATCATCGTCCATGAAAGTGGACATGAATGGTTTGGCAACAACATCACCACCAATGAAGTGGCTGACATGTGGGTGCATGAAGGATTCACCAACTACTCTGAAACCATTTTCACGACCCACCATTATGGTAAGGATGCCGGAAATGCTTATGTGCAGGGCACCAGGAAACTGGTACAAAACGACATGCCCATCATTGGCAAATATGGTGTGAATGAAGAAGGTTCAGGAGACATGTATTACAAAGGCGGCAACCTGGTGCACCTGATCCGTCAATTGTTTGATGACGATGAAAAATTCAGGATGGCCTTGAGAGAAATGAACAAGCGGTTCTATCATGCCACAACCACTTCAGCAGCTGTTGAACAGTTCTGGAGCGAACAAGTGAAGCGAGACCTTTCTCCCCTTTTCGACCAGTACCTGCGTTCAACCAAAATTCCAACCCTGGAAATAGAGAAAAACGGGAGCAAAATCAAATACAGGTGGTCAGACTGCAACAGCAATTTCAATATCCCTGTCAGGGTGATGGTAGACGGAAAGCCAGTTTGGATTGAACCCGTTACAACATGGAAAACCTATAAGGGCAATTCAAGCATCAACAGTTTTGAGCCTGATAAGAATTTCTTTGTTGGATTTTCAGCCTTACAATAAGCGACCCGCCTTGACAAATCTTCGGCTCCAGTAAGCCTCGTCCAAATCGCTGATGACCACACCCATTGAAGTGGATGCATGAACAAACTTGTTGTTTGAAATGTACATGCCAACATGAGAGATACTCCTGCCGGCAGCAAAGAAAACCAGGTCACCCTCTTTCAAGTCCTGCTTTGAAATCTCCTTACAATAATCAGCCTGTTCCCTTGAAGTTCGGGGAAGGCTCAAGCCAAAGGCTTCGCTGGTAAGTCCTTGGACAAAGGCAGAACAATCAATTCCCTCTTTTGAATTTCCCCCAATCCTGTAAGGCACCGCCCACCACTGGTGAACATACTCAATGAGTTTTTTGTTGGTCAATTTCTCCACTTCAATATTGAGCAATACTGCATACCTGAAAACAACTGGCGGGATGTACTCAATTCCCTGCAAATCATTCAAATACCCCATCTCCGATTTGTCTTCGATGAACCCAATGGAAGAATTCGGCCTGTCTTGAGATGGATCAGATTTGACCCCTTTCGGGTTGAGGGCAATAGAAATATCATCAAAAAATGGAGAACTCCTGGTTACTTGTTTTTTTACAGGTGATGCCTTGAACAGGGCACAGGATTGCAACAAGCCTGCTACACAGAATAAGAACAATATTTGATTGCGGTTCAATGCCATTCACGTTGTGGAAAAACCCTTTCCTGCTTTTGCTGTTTATTTACGAAATTTGATCTCTTCGCCCCACTACAACTACCATGTCACGTTTCTCACATCTACACGTTCATACCCAATATTCTTTGCTGGATGGTGCAGCAAGCATTGGAGCCTTGTACAAAAAGGCCATCAATGATAACATGCCCGGACTGGCCATTTCTGACCATGGCAACATGTTTGGGGTCTTCCAATTTGTTGCGGAAGCGCACAAACACCATACCGATCCGAATGACAAAAATAGTCCATTGAAGGTAAAACCCATCGTTGGATGTGAATTTTACATAACGGAGAACAGGCACAGGAAAACATTTTCCAAGGAAGAGAAGGATCCGAGGCACCATCAAATCCTCCTGGCCAAAAACGATATCGGGTATAAAAACCTGGTAAAACTGACCTCTCTCGGATACATTGAGGGGATGTACAGCAAGTATCCAAGGATAGATAAAGAACTGATTCACAAGTATCATGAAGGCCTTATCGCAACAACTTGTTGTCTTGGCGCACTGGTTCCTCAAACCATCATGCGAAAAGGGGAACAAGACGGAGAGAATGAGTTCAAATGGTGGCTGAATATTTTTCAGGATGACTACTATGTTGAACTGCAGCGACATGGCATGCCCGAGCAGGAAAAAGTCAACCAGGTACTGCTCAAGTTTGCCAAAAAGTATAATGTAAAGGTGATTGCCTCGAACGATTCCCATTATGTTGACCAAAAAGACTTTAACGCACACGATATCCTCCTTTGCATCAATACAGGGGAAAAAGTAGCCACACCCGCAGCGAGGGAGTTCTCCGATGATGATGTCAGCCTTAAAAACAAGCGGTTTGCATTCCCCAACGACCAGTTCTACTTCAAGACTACCGCTGAAATGACCACTGTATTTCACGACCTTGAAGAGGCCATTGACAATACCAACGAAATCGTCGACAAGGTTCAGGTCCTGGACCTCAAAAGGGACATCCTCCTCCCCCATTTTGTGGTGCCCAAGAATTTTGCAACCCAGGATGAGTACCTCGAACACATCACATGGGAAGGGGCGAAAAAAAGATACGATGTCATCACCCCTGAAATTGAAGAACGCCTCAACTTTGAGTTGTTCACCATCAGGACCATGGGTTTTGCCGGTTACTTCCTGATCGTCTCTGACTTCATCAAAGCGGGAAGGGACCTGGGGGTTTTCATTGGACCCGGCAGGGGCTCAGCCGCTGGTAGTGTGGTAGCATTTTGTATTGGGATTACCAATATAGACCCCATCAAATACAAACTCCTATTTGAGCGTTTCCTCAATCCAGACAGAAAGTCCATGCCCGATATCGATACGGACTTCGATGATGAGGGAAGGCAGAAAGTGATTGATTATGTGGTAGACAAATACGGGAAGAACCAGGTGGCACAAATTGTTACTTATGGTACCATGGCCGCTAAAATGAGCATCAAGGATGTTGCCAGGACCATGGACCTACCCCTGATCGAATCCAATATTCTCGCAAAGCTGGTGCCGGAGAAGCCGGGCATCAGCCTCAAAAGGCTTTTGCATGCTTCGCTCAAAGGCGATGACAGCCTGGTTGAAAAAGAATCGCTGAACCAGGATGAGATTGAAAATGCCAAGATGCTCCGCGACATTTACGGTGGCACAGACATCAGAAGCCAGGTACTGCACGAGGCAGAAATCCTTGAAGGTTCTGTACGAAATACCGGAATTCACGCAGCTGGTATCATCATAGCCCCAAGGGATTTGACAGACCTGCTTCCCGTGTGCATCGCCAAGGATTCTCCCATGTGGGTTACACAGATTGAGGGAAGTGTGATTGAAGATGCAGGTGTAATCAAGATGGACTTCCTTGGATTGAAGACGCTGAATGTGATCAAAACATCCCTGGCACTCATCAAGATGAACTATGGTATCGAAATCGATATAGACAAGATACCGTTGGACGATGAAAAGGCATTCAGGCTTTACCAACTCGGTGAAACCATCGGAACGTTTCAGTTTGAGAGCCCTGGAATGCAAAAATACCTGCGCGACCTCAAGCCAGACAAGTTTGAAGACCTGATTGCAATGAATGCCCTCTACCGACCAGGCCCCCTGGAATACATACCCAACTTCATTAACCGAAAACATGGACGCGAGGCCATTACATACGACCTGGATGAAATGCAGGAGTACCTGGAGGAAACCTATGGGATCACTGTTTACCAGGAACAGGTAATGTTGCTGGCACAGAAACTTGCCGGATTCAGCAAGGGTGATGCCGATGTATTGCGGAAGGCCATGGGTAAAAAGCAAAAATCTGTGCTGGATAAAATGAAAGGGCAATTCATCGGAAATGCCCTGCTCAAAGGATTTGCAGAAGACAAGCTGCAGAAAATCTGGACAGACTGGGAAGCCTTTGCACAGTATGCCTTCAACAAATCACACAGTACCTGTTATGCGTTTATTGCTTACCAGACAGCTTACCTGAAATCACATTATCCCTCAGAATTCATGGCGGCTGTTTTGAACCATGCCGGTTCCATAGAAAAAATTACCTTTTTCATGGAGGAGTGCAAAAGAATGGGGCTCAATGTTTTAGGGCCAGATATCAATGAATCGCTTCAGAGTTTTGCAGTGAACAAGAAAGGTGAAATCAGGATAGGTCTCGGAGGGCTGAAAGGTGTTGGAGAAGCGGCCGTGGAGTCCATCATTGAAGAAAGAGAGAAAAATGGTCATTACGTATCCATTTATGAATTGGTCAAGAGGGTCAATCAAAGAACCGTAAACAAAAAATCATTAGAGAGCCTCGCAATGTCCGGAACTTTCGACTGTTTCCCGGAATTGCACAGGGCCCAGTATTTCTTCCAGCCACCAGGCGACAGCTCAAATGGACTGGAAAAAATCATCAAATTCGGAAACATCTGGCAAGGACAGACAAACTCCAACCAAAACACCCTGTTTGGGGACCTTTCCCTTGTTCAAGAAATCCCGCCGCCCAAGGTTCCTGATTGCCCGCCATGGTCCTTGACGGAGGTACTTGATAAAGAAAAAGATGTGACAGGCATGTTCCTCAGTGGACACCCCCTCGATCATTACCGGTTTGAATTGAAATACTATGGCATCATGCCCATCAATGACTACAATGAATTCAAAGGAGGCATTGAGCTGCAGAAAAGCCCCAACCAGGCTTTGAAATTAGCAGGATTGGTTACCTCGGCCCAACACAAGATTTCAAGGGCTGGAAAAAAATATGGCAGCATCACCATCGAAGACTTTTCAGGCAAAGTGGAAATCACCCTGTTTGGCGACATGTACGTGAAATTCTCCAACTATTTTGTTGCGGGAAGCTGCATCCATGTAAAAGGCAACTTTGAAAAATGGGAAAGCAGGAATGAATGGAATTTCAGGGTTTCAGAAATTTGTTTGCTTGAAACGATCAAAAGGGCATTCACAAGACAGCTTCAACTTACGCTTCAGGCAGGCAGCATAACCGAAACCCATGCGGCTTTTTTTCAGCAGAACATGAAGAAACACCCCGGAAAAACCAGGCTGAAACTGATCATGATTGACCAGGTGGAAAGGCTGAGGGTACAAATGAAGACAACTGAAAAAGGATTTGAGATGAATGACGAAATGGCTGATTTCCTGGAAAACAACCCCCTGATTGAGGTACAAGTTGACGCTATTTAAATGAAACATGTCTTTTTATGAAATATTAAAAATTGGAACTAATTTTGCATTTCACTTGATTATCTAACATACAATCCAAATACATGGCAAAAGAATTTACAGACAGCAATTTCCAGGCAGAAGTACTGGACTCAGATAAGCTCTCAATGATCGATTTTTGGGCTGAATGGTGTGGTCCCTGCCGCGCCATAGGTCCCGTTGTAGAGGAACTGAGCAAGGAGTTTGAAGGAAGGGTTAACATCGGGAAAGTAAATGTGGACCACAACCCACAGCTCTCCATGAACTACGGCATCACCTCCATTCCAGCCATTCTTTTCATCAAAAATGGCCAGGTGGTAGACAAGCTTGTAGGTGCTCAACCCAAACACAACTTTATTAAGCGGATTGAATCTCACCTATAACCCGCAATTGTATTAATTTTGAAACCGCCACCCAGTGGCGGTTTTTTTTATTCCCCATGGCAACCATCCGCAAGCAGAGCATTTATTCATCCATCTATATCTACGCAGGCTTTGCGATTGGAGCTTTCAATGTATTGTTCCTCTTCCCAAAATTCTTTACGCCAGAAGAGTTTGGACTTACCCGGATCCTGATGGACATTGCGTTGATCCTTTCCATGATCTGTACAGCAGGAACATTGCCAGTGGCGCTTAAATTTTTCCC
>JBIJAE010000078.1:0-6864 GCA_044345895.1 Chitinophagaceae bacterium | reverse complement strand
ATATCTTCATTCAAAGGTTTCTTTCTGGCTTGTTTGTCTACACTCATTGTATCTCAAGGTGTTGAAGCACAGGCAAAAAAGAAGACCACCACCCCTCCTAAAAAGACTGCAGCCAAGCCAGCAGCCAACAAGCAGGTGTCCAATACACAGGTGCTTGACGCCAGTGTTACGCCCATGCCGGTAGACACAGTAAAACCTGTTCCACCACCACCCAAGGATCCATTTGCATTTGATTCTGTGCGCATGTCCCTGCGTTCTGATGCTGCAGTTGACAGGAACCTGGTAAAAAGCCGTACACCGTTGATGTATGAGCACATCCGTGAGGATGATGCCTGGTACCGTGAGCGGGTATGGAGAGAAATTGATATCAGGGAAAAAATGAATCTTGCGTTCCGCTACAAAGCTGAGGACGATAACGGAAACCAGCGGTTCATCAACATTTTGCTTCGCGCCATCAAAAAAGGAGATGTAACCGCATTCGATCCCAATGTTGACGACCGTTTTACAACTCCCATGACTGTAGCCAAAGTGGGCGAAGTCATTTCAGGACGGACAGATACTATTCAAGTAATTGATTGGGCAAAGGATCCAACCGGGTCAAAGGGGATCATGAAAGATTCTGCGGTAAGCAAAGATTTCAATCCTGATGACATCATGAAATTCCGTGTTAAAGAGGAGTGGGTTTTTGACAAGGAATCTTCAAGGATGGTCACCAGAATTCTGGGTATCGCTCCGATAAAGACGTATACAGACGATCAGGGAAATGTGTTGGGTGAGTCACCAATATTCTGGGTATACTATCCAGACCTCCGCCCTGTGCTTGCTGTCTATGAAGTATACAATGGCAAAAACTTTGGATCAAGAATGAGTTGGGAAGAACTTTTCGAGAGTCGTTATTTCTCAAGTTATATTGTAAAGTCTTCCATCGAAAATCCCTACGACATGTTTATCAAGGGCTACATCAAGGATGATATCATGAGATTACTTGAAGGTGAAAACATCAAAAACAAGATCTTTAATTTCGAACAAGACCTCTGGTCCTTCTAATTGACTATAATATTGCATAAAAATGGGCTGAATTTTCAGCCCATTTTTATTTCCCGAAGTGCCTGTCTTTTTTCCAGCCCATTTTTATTTGCTGAAATGCCTGGCAATCAGTGCTGCTTTCTTGCTGCCTACAACTTCAGTCAGTTCCTCCTGAGACGCGGATTGAATCTTCTTCACAGACCTGAACCGATTCAATAGCTCGTATGCAGTTTTCTTACCAATGCCATTTATCCCCTCCAACTCATTTTTAAAGGTTCCTTTGCTTCTTTTTTGTCTGTGAAACGTGATGCCATACCTGTGTACTTCATCTCGAATGCTCCTGATAAATTTCAATACATCGCTGTTGAATTCCAGTTTCAATGATTCATGGTCTCCGGCAAAAAAAAGTTCTTCAACATTCTTGGCCAATCCAACCAAAGTCATTTTACCAGATAATCCCAATTCCTGGATGGCTGCCATTGCCGATCCCAATTGCCCTTTGCCTCCGTCAATGATAACAAGCTGTGGCAGTGGCGATTTCTCCTCGATTAGGCGCTTGTACCGCCGGCCTACGGCTTCTTTCATGGTGGCAAAATCATTGATGCCTTCAACGGTTTCAACATTGAAATGCCTGTAATCTTTTTTGCTGGGCAAGCCATCTTTAAAACAAACCATGGCAGAAACGGGGTAGGCGCCCTGAAAATTGGAGTTGTCAAAACACTCTATGTGGGTTGGTAGTTGATTGAGCGAAAGGGCTTCCATCACCTTGGGCAGCAACTCCTCGTTCACATATTCGTTCTCCGCTAGGTGCAATCTTTTCTTTCTGTTGATTTCAGCAACAAGATAGTCTGCATTGGTTTGCGCCATGTCAAGAAGCTTTTTCTTGTCTCCAGATTTTGGGATGGTCAATTGATAGTCTTCAAACCCAAATTCAATGTTGACAGGAACCACCAGCTCTTTTGCATCACTGCTGTAAAGGGATTGAAAATAAATAATGGCTTGAGAAAGAATTTCCGCATCTTCCTCTTCAATCTTAGGTCTGAAAGCATTTGTACCTGAATTGGTAATGGTGCCATTTCTTACTGCAAGAAAGCTTACAATGATTTGATCATCTGCTGTGGCCACGGCAAAAACGTCAAGGTCTCCAAGGCGAGGACTCACCACCACTGAAGAAGACCTGTAATTCCTGAGGGAATTAATTTTCTGTTGCATCATGTCTGCTTTCTCAAAGGCCAGATCAGCTACATATTGCTGCTGTTCTTTTTTGTATTGTGCAATAATCCCACTGAGATTGCCTTTCATGACATGCCGGATTTGATCCACTCCCATCGCATAGTCAACAGCCTGCTGTAAGCCAACACAGGGCCCCTTGCAATTGCCCAAATGATATTCCAGGCATACTTTGTATTTCCCCTTTTTAATGTTGGTGTCTGAAAGATTCAGACTGCAGGTCCTCAGTGGTATGTGTTGTTTGATAAACTCCAGCAGGTCCCGCACTTTGGCAGCAGTGGTAAATGGACCAATATACTCAGACCCGTCATTGATTTTTCTTCTGGTCAGGAATACCCTTGGAAAATCCTCTTTTTTGATGACAATGTATGGATAGGTCTTGTCATCTTTGAGCTCAATATTATAACGTGGTTTAAACTCCTTGATCAGTGCGTTTTCCAGCAACAATGCATCATGTTCGGATTGTACTATGGTAAATTCTATGTGCCGTATTTGCTTGACGAGTTCATTGGTCTTGAAAGAATGGTTGCTTTTGGTAAAATACGAACTGACCCGCTTTCTGATGTTTTTTGCTTTGCCAATATAGAGAAGATTCTGTTGGGCACCATAGTATTTATAGATACCGGGGGCATTCGGTAGTGTTTTCTGGATTGTTGTAAAATCAAATTGTTCCATGCTCAATTCCCTATGGCCCAGTTGTAACGTTCAGTAAGGTTGTTCAACAATTGACCTTCTTTGTAAACACTTGTATTCACCATCAGTTCAGTGGCTGATGTCCAAAGGATTTTTCTGATCAACAAGTTGTCTTTCTCCCTTTCCTGTCTTTCAGCAAAAATGCTTTTGATTTTATTTGAGCTGGCATCAATGTTGAGTTCAATTTTTCTGATGGGAAGGTCTGGGTCTTCAGTGGTATAACCAATGGAAATATTGTTCAGCTGTGCATCTTCCAATACAAGTTCCTGGTAATTGTTTTTGTGTTTTTTTTCCAGAAAATCAATGCCTATCAACTGCATGGCCAAGGCCCTGAATGCCTTTTTGTCTACCACAGTTGTATCTGACGATTCATTTGTTTCTCTGGTGCGGATAATGGCTATGGGAAGCGAATCAATTTGTGCAAGTTCCTCTTTTAGAAATGCAGTGATGGGGAAATGATTTTTCTTTTCAGTTGAATGACTGCAAGCAAACAAAAACAGCAACAACAAAGGGGTAACGACTCTTCTCGTCAGCATCATCAGACAAAATTACGAAGCTGTTGAAGATTGAACTATTTTATTGTTTTGATGACCCCAACCTTGATGCCAAAATCCATCAGATTTTCCTTGATGGGATATTTTGATTTGAAACTGGAGAGCATCTGGTAGCGGAACTGCGGCGCAATGCTCCATTTGAAGCCACCTTTTTCCATGTTGAGGTTGGCTTCAATTGCAGCATTCATGTTCCATCTCCGGTTGAGTGTGGGCTCTTTGGCATAATGCTTCAAATCTGTAGAAAGGAGATAAGAGTAGTTGGCAAAAACATAGGTGGGTTGCAGCGTAGAGGCTACTGATACATTTAGTTTTCTGGTTCCTGCAATTTCATAGTCGATGCCAATGGGCATGGATATCATGTAATGCTCGTTGCGGATAATGGCAGGAGAGTAGCCACCGTTGTTTCTGTAAAAAGAAACTGCACTGATGGGATAACTGCCGAATGCATAGTTGTTCATCCCATAGTTGGCAATTTCAGGAACTGAGCTGAATGCTTCAATTTGATAATGGTTATAATTGGCCTGAAGACCAGCTTTGAAATTCAATTTTTTAGAAAGAGGATAGAACATGGCTGTGCCGATTTCAAAGCCCATTCCTGGTTTGTGAGAAACAGCGTCTTTGACGTTCCTTGCAAAAACTGCATTGGTGCTCAGTGAAAAGACGCTGTATTGATAGATGGATCTTGATGCTTCACCTCTCAGACTTCGGTAGCCCATGCTTGGTGTTGCATAGATCTGCCAGCTGGCATTTCTCTTTATTTTTTTGGCCTGTTCAATGACCGTCTCAATGGCAGTACCTATTGAATTTTTCTTCTCTTCTTTGGCTACATCAGTTTCCGGGTTGTTGTTGACCTGCTTCAAAGGTTGCAGCTGGGGGATTTTTAAGTTCCGGGGAAATGCAACAGTCAGGTCTTTTTGTTCTGGAGAAGCAAGTTCAGCAACCGTGGTCATGTATTTTTGAGCATGGTTGTTTTGAAAAGCAATGTATTTGTCATTTGCAGTGCTGAAACCATTTGTTTCAGCATCTCCAATGGTCATTGTTGTTATCAAATCCCTTTCAACAAACTTCGCAGCAACCTGTCCCAATGGTGAACTTGAATAGGAGGCCTTCTCTTTGTTGACAACGATGGCGGTGGTAGTGCCAATTAATAAAAACAAGACCAGCAAGCCATACCTCAGTATCCTGTTCGGATGCAATTCTTTTTGGATATTGTTCCATACACGGTCTGAGGGATAGAGCAGGTATTGATCTGATCTTTCCTTCAGCAGTTCTTCTAATTCATCTTTCGGTTCGTGTCTCATGTTCACCGGTATCTGCTAGGTTTTCCTGTCAAACGATTCTGACGGGAGAAAACCATTTTTTCTTTTCTTTGGGTTGCTGGATGATTCTCTTTTTCAAAAGTATTTCTTCCAACATGCTTTTTGCCCTGGTATATTGTGAACGGCTTGTGCTTTCCTCGATGTCCAGCAATTGTCCGATTTCCTTGTGGGAAAAACCTTCAATTGCATAAAGATTCAAAACAGTTCTGTATCCAATAGGCAATGTTCTGATGGTCTCAACAATTTGTTTCGCCTGAATGATGGCTGGAATATAATCTTCTCTGATGACGATATTTCCAGCATAAGCAAGGTCTACATGGTCATTGAACTTCTTGTTTTTCTTGAGGTGGTTGATGCAGGTATGAACAATGATGCGAAGTATCCACCCTTCCAGCGATCCGCGTTTTTCAAACTTTGTGATCTGGCTGAAAACCTTGATGAATCCTTCCTGCAACATGTCCTCTGCGTCTTCACGTGTTTTAGCATAACGATAGCAAACGGAAAGCATTTTAGGACTGTACCGTTGATACAGTTCTTGCTGAGCCGAAGCATCATTTTTGATACAACCCTGAAGCAGCACCTCTTCTGTCATGAGAATCAATTATTGTTCTCTGAATTTAAGACAATTTTCCAATTGGAGATGCTGCTTGGGGTAATTCTTTTGTTGTTAGTGATAATTGATTGATTTACAGGCTTAATCTGAGGTTGATGATCCAGTTTCTGCCTGGTGCTGAAAAACCGGAAGCAAAATAGCGGTAATTCAGGTCAAAGATGTTTTCTACTCCTGCATGAATGCCCAGTCGCTTGTTCAACTGCAACCCTGTTTTCAGGTTGAGGGTTTGCCATGCGGGTGTTCCTTTGGCAGTGGCGTATTGGGCATTGTCTTCGCCATCAGCATTGTATTGGTCAAGTTTTTTCCAGCCATTGAACAACATGGTCAATTCTGCGAATAACTTCTGGTTGTCATATCCTATGCTCATTTTTCCAAAAGCAGGTGGAATATGATCAAGGGGCTTAGAGCTAACCTTGGATTGAACCATTGCATAGTTGCCATTGGATTGCAATTGAAAGACCAGGGAGGGTTTGGTGGCATCGGTGCGGAACCTGCCTTTGGTGAAATTATAGGTTGAATTGAATTTCCATCTTTTCCCGGCTTTTACAGAAAGCCTGATGTTCCCTCCAAGGATATAGGCCTGGTTCACATTTTGGCTGGCCAGCACCTGCGATTGCACACCATCGTAATTGATCGAGTCCTTTCCATTCAACCTGAATGGTGCTTTGATGATGGCATTCGTAAAATCGGTATAGAATGCCCCAACTTCAATTTCAACTGCTTTCCCCAGGGCCTTCACCAGCTCTGCATCAAAGCCATGGGTGAATTCCGGTTTCAGGTTTGGGTTGGGTATAACCACTTGTCTGGCTGCAGTGCTTGACTCAAAAATTTTAGCAAGGTCATCTGTATTGGGAGCCCTGAATCCGGATGCATAACCAAATTTGATTCTTGTGCCTGTCAATGGCATATAGACCATTCCTATGTTTCCCGTAATCGCAATGTTTTGCTGAACAATATTTGTAACTGGAAGTGAGAAAAATGAGTTGTTGACAACAGTTGATTTCAGCGCAATGTATTGAATCCGAGCCCCCTCATTGAGGATCCATTTTTGTCCCTTGAACTTGTGAATGTGTTGGGTATAAACAGCGAAATTGTTCATCCTGTTTTTGCCATCAGGATACCTTGTGTCCAGTGGTGCAATTGTTCCAGACAACAGATTCGTTCTGCTGGCAGTTGAATGCAAATCATTCAATTGTACATCGATGCCAGCGGTGATTTCGTCCTGCTTTATTTTTTTCCTCGCATCTATTGTCAGACCGCCAACACCCACCTGTTCTATTCGCTTGTCAAAGCGGTCGTATTGCTTGTATTCCCTTGTTATCCTGCTTTCTTCTATGGATTGGTAGCTCAGTGTTGCGTTGTATTCATTGAAAAACCCCCTTCTGTTGGCAGCGGAAAAATTATAGGCGAACAGTGATCTTTTTTGCGG
>JBIJAE010000132.1:0-5090 GCA_044345895.1 Chitinophagaceae bacterium | reverse complement strand
CCTATTTAGAAAGCGGAATAACGACTTTTGCTTCAACCATGTTTTTGTTCAGCTGCTCAATTGAAAAACTTGCAGCATCACCGAAAATCAATTGCAACCTGTTGGATGTGCTTTGCAAGCCAAATCCCTCATGCCCTTGCTTGATTTCCAGTACGCCTGAATTGATGACAGCCAATACGAGTTGTCCATTGGTTTCATTGGCTTGGATGGAAATTTCCCCCTTGTTCACCGTTTTCCCGATGCCGTGTTTGATGGCATTTTCAACAAGGGTTTGCAGCATCATGGGGGGAACCTGATGATCGAAAGTCTCTTCATCTAGTACATAGGTTATGTTTAACCGGTCTTCAAAACGGATCAACTCCAACGCAAGGTAATCCTTCACAATGTTTAACTCTTGCTCCAGTGTAATGGTTTCATGTTGATCGGAAGACATGCTGGAGCGAAGGATATTGCTCAGTGCCGTAACCGCTTCGCGGGCCCTGCTGGGATCCTCATCAATCAATGCGCGGATGCTGTTCATTGCATTGAAAATAAAATGCGGATTGATATGGGATTTGATCGTCTTGAGTTCAAGAGACTTAACCAGGGCTTCCAATTTCAGGTTGTCCAGTTGGTTTTTTCTTGACGCTGCCACATAATGGTAAATGAAATAGATACAATTCCAAATGAACAGATAAATAAAGGAAGAGAAAACATTGCTGCTGATTTTTTGGGAAATTGCCCACTTGGCCTCTTCTTTGTATTCTAGCCCAGCAAACATGCTCAGATAAGTTTCACTGGTGCCCACAACTGCAGCAAATACAATTGAAACCAGGATAAAACCCATCAACTGGTAATTGATGCTGCGCTGCATCAGCTTAAACCACTTGATGGTCTTACGCATAAAATGAGACATCAAAAGCCCGATAGCAACATAGACGCCCAACCTGCCAATGAACTGGGCATCAAAAAGTTTGTAGGTAAAAGCAAAGAAAATATTGATGCCGGCAAACATCATCCAGCCCAAAAATTGGAAAAGCCAGTATTTTGATATGTTGCGGAGGTACAGGTCCATGCATTTCAAAGCTATACAATTGAAGAAGAAGGGAAAAATGGTTTTTTACAGGAGGTTTTTCAGGCCGGTTGACTGGTAAAAAATAACAAAGATGGGCTTTAACATAATTTTTTCAGAAATGCTGCGTTATATCCCTTGAAAATCCATTCCCAATGAAACCCCTTGTAAAAAGGCTATCCCTTTTTGTATACATCAGCCTTGCCTGCTTTCTTTTGCCGGCAGCCTCCCATGCACAGGGCAGATTGGTCATCAACGAATTTATGGCATGGCCAGGGGAAAGTTGCCCAGTAACAGCAGAATTCATCGAACTAAAAAATATGGGCCCCGGCCCCATGGACATTGGATGTCACGTCATCACTGATGGAGATTTTGCCATCACCATCCCTGCCAATACCATACTAAAACCTGGAGAATTTTATGTTTTGGGAGGACAGGATGTCATCAATGCCCCCTGCGCAAACCTCACTAGAAATGTTACTGTCAACCTTAATTGGAGCACCTGTGGGTGCACAAACGCACCAATTCCCACTACTGGTCAAGGATTGCTGACTGATGGTGGAGCAGCAGGGGAACAGCTTGTATTGTTCAACCCTACAGGCTCAATTATTGATGCTGTGGTAAGGAAAATCAGCAACATTGAGTCATCCAGTACCATCACTTCAAAAACTACAGCAAGTTGTACTGGATTCAGTTTTGACCTAGACAACCTGAGCATCATCTACGAAGAAATTGGTGAATCACAGGGAAGAGGAAACAGTTTTGCCAGAAAGATAGATGGCGACTGTCTTTGGGTAAAGGAAACCCAGCAAAATGGAGGCTCAACCAACAATACGGCAGGAGAGGCTGCAACGCTCACCATGACGGAAACCTATGCCATCAATGAAAATTGTACTGGAGGAAGTGCCACCTTCACAGTGACCAATACCAGCCCTACACCTGCCTCCTTTTTCCCCTTTACCTATATTATGGGCTTCGATAACAATGGAGATGGCATTTTTGATAATAGTGATTTTTATACCAATGGAACTGACGATACGGCTCCTTCCATTCAATTGACAGGCCTCAGTCTTGGTTCTTACAATATTGTGTTGGAGCCCGCTACCGGTTGCAACCAGAAATTTTTCACCTTTGACATTGGGCCTTGTGTCACCATGGCCATCAAACTCAAGCAATTCACCGGAACCAACATCGGTAAATTGAACAGGTTCAACATCGACATTGAAACAGATGCTGACATGAAAATGCTTGCCCTGGAATCCAGCCTTGATGGCAAGAAATTCAACAAAGTGGCAGACATCCCTTTTGCTGATCGCATGGGCAAACAAAACATTGTCTTTACCAGCGAAGCCGGATCAGCAAGCTTCTTCAGGCTGGCCATGACAGATGACAACAACAAGACTAGCCATTCCAAGGTTGTCAACCTGGTAAGAGCCTCCAGCGGTAACCAGCTGGTCAGCATTGCACCCAATCCATTCACAGATTATCTTGGCCTGAACCAGTATGCCACACAAGAGGATGTTTTGATGGTCAATATCATGTCTCCTGCAGGTCAGGTAGTGCTCACAGGTCGATATGCGTTGAAAGTAGGGCAAAACAACATCAGGTTGTTGACCAGCAAATTGGCAAAAGGGCTCTACCTGGTATCCCTTAAAAAAACAGGCACTGGTGAAACCCAGATTGCCAGAGTGCTCAAAAATTGATCCGTACCCCATAAAGAAAAGAAGGCCTCAACATGAGGTCTTTTTTGTTTGATGTATTCGACCTTATTTTGATTAACTTTATATTGTCCAAGAGGGGCTAAGCCCGAACAAAAAGAAAAAGACCTTGTTAAAAGGATAAAGCGACAAACTGCATACAATATGACACAAATCGAGGCTGGAGCATTGCTGAAACAGATCAACTCCCCTGAGGACCTTAAAAAAATCGGTAAAGACGAACTTTATAAGGTTTGTGATGAACTGAGACAATACATTGTGGATGTGGTCAGTGTACATGGCGGTCATTTTGCAGCCAGTCTTGGCGTTGTTGAACTTTCTGTAGCCTTGCACTATGTTTACAATACACCCTATGACCAATTGGTCTGGGACGTAGGCCACCAGGCTTATGGACACAAAATACTCACAGGGAGAAGGGATAATTTCCATACCAACAGAAAATATGGCGGACTCAGCGGATTCCCCAAAAGGTCAGAAAGTCCCTATGATGCCTTTGGCGTAGGCCACTCCTCCACTTCCATTTCAGCTGCCTTAGGGATGGCCATTGCAGCAAAATACAATGGTGAAAAAGACAGAAAATCTGTGGCTGTTATTGGCGATGGTTCAATGACGGCAGGGATGGCCTTCGAAGCCATGAACCATGCAGGCGTAACAGATGCTGACATGCTGGTCATCCTGAATGACAATTGCATGAGCATTGACCCCAATGTAGGGTCCTTGAGGGAATACCTGACAGACATCACCACTTCGCATACCTACAACAAACTAAAAGATGATATCTGGAACACCCTCGGAAAGCTTCCCATCGGAGGAAATTTCAGCAGGGAAATGGCCAGTAAGCTGGAACACAGCATCAAGGGTTTCATCAACAAGAGAAGCAACCTGTTCGAATCCATGAACATGCGGTATTTCGGCCCAATTGATGGACACAACATTACCAAACTGGTTGATACCCTGAAAGACCTGAGGGATATACCTGGCCCCAAACTACTCCATATCATCACCACCAAAGGCAAAGGATATGCCTTGGCCGAAAAGGACCAGACCAAATGGCATGCCCCAGGGCTCTTTGACAAAGTAACTGGTGAGATTTATAAAAAAACATTTGATACCCCGCAAGCTCCAAAATACCAGGATGTATTTGGCAAGACCATTGTTGAATTAGCCGAAAAAAACAAGAAGATTTTTGGCATCACCCCTGCAATGCCCTCGGGCTCATCCCTCAAGTTCATGATGGATGCAATGCCTGACAGGGCATTTGATGTTGGCATCTGCGAACAGCATGCTGTTACCCTGAGCGCTGGCATGGCAACACAGGGATTGAAGGTGTTTTGTAATATTTATTCCTCTTTCATGCAGCGGGCGTATGATCAGGTGGTGCATGATGTGGCCATTCAAAAACTGCCTGTGGTATTTTGTCTGGACCGTGCAGGACTGGTTGGCGATGATGGGCCTACGCACCACGGTGTGTATGATATCCCTTACATGCGCTGTATTCCTAACATGATTGTGTCTGCCCCCATGAATGAGGCGGAGTTGAGGGACCTCATGTACACGGCACAGCTTGACTCAACAGATCTGCCTTTTGTTATCCGCTACCCAAGAGGGGAAGGCATGATGCCTGAGTGGAAAACAACCATGAAGGCAATCGAGATAGGCAAAGGCCGCAAACTCAAAGAAGGAAAAGAGATTGCCATTCTTTCATTTGGACATCCCGGCAATTTTGCAGCTGCAGCCATCAGGAACCTGATTTCAGAAGGCATAACCCCTGGTCATTATGACATGCGGTTTGCAAAACCTTTAGATGAAGAAATGTTGCATGAGGTATTTTCCAAGTACAACAAAATCATTACCGTTGAAGATGGTACGGTTGTTGGCGGTATTGGTGCAGCGATTCTAGAGTTTATGGCAGCGCATGGCTATACGGCTGATGTAAGGATCCTGGGAATCCCGGATCGAATTGTTGAACACGGTTCACAGAAGGAATTACACAAGGAATGCCATTATGATGCTGATGCAATTGCTGCCACAGCAAGGGAGATGATGAAAACTGTCGTCAGCGTTATTCAATAATGGTGACCAAGTGATCCTCAGGGCGTTCATCATTGAATTCAATGATGAAATTGTTCTTTCCCTCACCAATGATGATGGCCAGATAACTTTGTTGGACAAGCTCCAATACGGTAAGAAACAGAAAAATGGCATGCAGCCTGTCTTGACAAACGTCAAATACCTTCTCAAAAGACATGGTCTTTTCCTGTGCACTCACTTTCAATACATACTCACGGGTCTCATCCATGGTATAGTTGTACCTGTATACA
>JBIJAE010000077.1:0-6943 GCA_044345895.1 Chitinophagaceae bacterium | reverse complement strand
TGTTGTGCGGAAAGAAATATGATGTTCGTTTTTCAGAATACTGGTACTTGAATGCAAACCAGAACAACAGCACCTGGGTCAGCAAGAAAACAACGCCTGTGACGATGATGGTCAACCAAAGCATGAAATCGATTTTCTCTCCATGGTCAGAGGCTGCTGGTTGTGCCAGCAAAGTTCTGTCGTAAAGGAGCTCATTGCACCACCAGGCACCAAACAATCCCAAGACCATGAACAGGATGAACATGAAGGCGTTGATGCGGTTGGATTGCTTGAAAGATTTTTCTTCACCCTTCAACACAGATACATATTCACTTGCTTTCGATATCTGAAAAATAAGTACGAAAGCGAGCACCAGAATGATTAGTATAAAATAACCCGACATGATCTTTACTTATAATTTGTTAATGAATTTGTTTGTATCATTCAATGAAAGCCTTACGTATGGTGAATTGTACTCTCCTTGATGAAAGGATGGTGCAAAGCAACCAATGGCTTTTTTGACAATCCCTTTCCAACAAAGTGCATGATCAATCCTGCGTACAGAACCAATATACCAAATTCGAACCATCCAAGACTATAATGTTCATGCATTGTTCCCGGCATAACCATCTGATAGAAATCAACCCAGTGACCCAGGATGATCAGTATGGCAAGGAAAGTCAATGTTGTATAATTTCGTTTGGATCCTCTTCTCATCAAGAGCAGGAATGGTACAGCGAAATTCGCAATAAGGTTCAGGAAGAAAATACCCCTGTAAACACCCTGCATCCTTGGCTTGAAGTAAATTGTTTCCTCAGGAATGTTGGCATACCAGATCAGCATGAATTGTGAATACCAGAGGTAAGTCCAGAATACAGAGAAAGCAAACATGAACTTTCCAAGGTCGTGCAGGTGCTCTTCGGTAACATACTCCAGGTAGTCGTGGTTCTTGAGGTAGACGACAAACAGAACAACAAGAGACATTCCAGCTACAAATGAGCTGATGAAAGTGTACCAGCTGTACATAGTGGAATACCAATGCGGATCGATACTCATCAACCACAACCAAGGAATGGTTGAACCTACAGTAAGACCAAAGATCACAAGAAAGGCTGCTCCCCAGGCTGTATTTTTAACTACGTATTTAGCGCCTTGCTCACCATCCATTTTCTCATCTGCTTCTGAAGAAAGCTTTCTCATTTTTGCTCCGACAAATGACCAGAGCCCAATCGCGACGACAGACCAAACCATGAAAAAAGTTGGGTTCAGAAAACCGCTCTTTCCTTTGAGAATGGGATCGTGTTCTACATGCTCCTTGTCCAACCAATGGTAGATATCGTGCCTGTGTCCAAATACGATTCCAACAAAAACAAGCATGGCCAGGATACCAAACACTGGCACCAAACTGGAAATTGCTTCAGGTACACGACGAAATGCCATCTGCCATCCACCATGCGCAAGTGTTGTTGCGCAAATAAAGAACATGCTGGCATTTACTACCAGGAGAAAGAATACACTGTTCTGCAACAGGGAGGCCCAGAACCTGGTTTGCTCCACTTCATCCTTGCTCATTCCGAGGAAAATGATTCCCAGCACAAGTGCCAGCCCACCCACTCCGAGCAGAATGTTCGTCCACTTCTTGTACCCTGCTGAAATCTCAAATTGTTGTTTGATCATCCCTGATTATTTAATGCGTTGGTTATTATTTTCCTTGTTTTGACTTGATATAGGTAATCACCTGCCAGCGCTGCTTGGCTGTCAGTTGTGAGGCGTAGCTTCCCATGAGGTTCTTTCCATAGGTGATGGAGTAGAACATCTGGCCTGCTGGCATGGACTCATATTTTGCATCGCCCACCAAAGCGGCCGGCTTTGCAGGATAAGGACCATCGCCATCTTTCCACAATGGACCATTTCCATCGAGTTTGGCGCCATGGCAAATTCCACAATTGATGAGGTAGAGCCTCTCGGTTTCTTTCATCTGCTCGGCGTCCAATGAATCAAAAGGATTGGGAAGCGCACGTGATGCAAAATAATTTGCAGTATCACCAGTCTTGTCCATTTCAATGTGAACAGGATACTCTTCTCCACGCTTGACTGTTCCTGCAACTGGACCCTGGCTGGTACGACCATCTGCAAAAACGGGGTTTGCTGAATAGGTTTCATACGCGCGGCTGTTGGCCATGTCGGGCATGTACACCTTTCCTGGGGTCCTTTTTACATCACTGCATCCTATTGCAGCAATCAGCAATGCTGCCAGTCCACAGAAAACAATAGTTGATCTTTTCATCTCTTTTGTTGTTTTATGATCTCCTCTTTCCCTTCTCCTAAATTATTTAAGCAATGTTCGGTTCCTTGTAGAGTTCTTGTTCCTCGTCGTATTTTCCAATCCACCATCCTTCTTCTGCTACCTGTGTATTGACTTCCTGCGCACCAACGCTGTTGAGCAAAGACTTGAGGTCTTCCTCGTTTGCCTTTTCGCTGCACTCAATTACCATCACAAAAAGATCATCTGTGGCACGGGGATGAAAATGATGCCTCTTGAGGAATGGAGCCAACTGACAGATATAGCAGAAAGTAAGCACCATGCCCACTGCTGCACAAAGCACGGTCAACTCGAAGGTGATGGGAATCCAGGCTGGCAAGGCAAAGTTTGGTTTACCGCCGATGTTTACCGGCCAATCCTTGGTGAAAACCCAGGTCATGAAGGTTACCGCAGTGGTTGTACCAATCATACCAAACAGAAATCCCGCCGTGTGGATGCTGGTATCCCTTAGTCCCATTGCCTTGTCCAACCCGTGAACAGGAAAAGGGGTGTAAATGTCATGGAATTTATAGCCTGCCTTCCTCACTTTTTCAACTGCGGGGAAAAGAACTTTTTCATCCTCAAAACAGCCTACAACAAATTTTTTCAAAGCCATTTTATACTTTTTACTTTTTGATTGATCAGTGATGTGCCACTTTTACAGTTCCTTCTTCATGGTCATCATGGTGCATTTCGTGAATGAACTCATCCACATTTTTGCTTTCCAGCTCAGCCATTTCATTCTTGAAGCTTTCGCCATTTGTTTTCAGTACATACTTGATCTCAGCGATCGCGATGACAGGGAAGTATTTGGCGAAAAGGAAGAAACAAGTAAAGAAAAGTCCGAAGGTTCCAACATAGAATCCAATCTCCCAAATGGTTGGTCTGTAATAGATGGACCAGGAAGAGGGAAGGTAATCGCGGTACAAGGATGATACGATGATTACGAAACGCTCGAACCACATACCGATGTTAACAATGATGCTCATGATGAAGGTGAACAATACATTCCTTCTCAGTTTTCTTGACCAGAACAACTGCGGAGAGATTACGTTACAGGTCATCATCAACCAGTAGCTCCATCCGTAAGGACCGGCAATCCTGTATTTGAAGAAGATGTCCTGCTCAAACGGAACCTGTGAGTACCAGGCCATGAACAACTCGGTGAGGTAGGCACAACCTACGATTGAACCGGTCAATACAATTACCTTGTTCATCGCCTCAATATGGCCGAGGGTGATATAATCCTGCAATCCCATTACCTTTCTGAGGATCAGCATCAGGGTTTGCACCATGGCAAAACCAGAGAAGATCGCACCGGCTACGAAATAAGGAGGGAAGATGGTGGTATGCCATCCAGGTACTACTGAAGTGGCGAAGTCAAACGATACAATCGTGTGAACCGATAATACAAGTGGGGTGGAAAGACCTGCAAGCACAAGAGAGAGACTCTCGTGGCGCTGCCAGTGCTTGGTGCTACCGCTCCAGCCAAAGGAAGCAAGTCCATACAAACGCTTGCGAAGCTTTGTTTTGGCACGGTCCCTGATGGTGGCGAAGTCAGGCAACAAACCTGAATACCAGAACAGAAGGGAAACGGTGAAATAAGTTGAGATCGCGAATACGTCCCACAACAATGGTGAGTTGAAGTTGGGCCAAAGCGGACCACGTGTGTTGGGATAAGGCAGTGTGAAGAACGCCATCCAAACCCTTCCCATGTGGAAAATCGGGAATTGACCGGCACACATTACCGCAAAAATCGTCATGGCTTCTGCTGCACGGTTAACACCTGTTCTCCAGCCCTGGCGGAAAAGAAGAAGAATGGCCGAAATCAACGTACCGGCGTGACCGATACCCACCCACCAAACGAAGTTGGTGATGTCCCAACCCCATCCAATGGTACGGTTAACGTTCCACTGTCCGATACCGTATACCACCTCGCGGTAAACGGAATATGCTCCAAACATCAACAGTGCCACCGATATATAAAAACCAATATACCACAAACGTGTGGGCTTGGCTTCGATCGTGTGCACGATGTCGTGAGTGACCTGACCATAGGTCTTGTTGCCATTTACCAATGGTTCCCTTAACTGTGATTCGTACTTTGTAACACTCATGCGTTGCTCATTTATGAGATTTCCCTGCTTTCTTTATTAATGTGCTGCTTCTGCTTTCTTTTCTTCTTTGTGTGCGCCTTCTACCTTGTGTTCACCGGCTGCTGCAGGTGATGCCTCATGATGTGCCTCTTCAGCAACACCTACATGCCTGTCAGTATTCCTGATTTTTGCGAGGTAGCTTACATTGGGCAACACGTGGATTTGCTCCAGCGTATAGAATACCCTGTTTGTTTGCTCCTCGTTGCGGATGACGCTAACGGGGCTTTTCTTGTCGTTTACGTTACCGAAAACAATGGCATTGGTAGGACAAGCTTGCTGACAGGCTGTTTTGATATCCCACTTGCCATCAGCACCTGTTTCAAGCGGCCTGTTGGCTTTCTTCGCCTTCAGCTTGCCTTCCTGCAAACGCTGCACACAGAAAGAACATTTTTCGATCACACCACGAGACCTTACGGTTACGTCTGGGTTCAATACCATCCTGGTGAGATCGTCGTTCATCATCATCACTGAATCATCCAATACTTCCTTCTGGTTGTCTGCGAAGCTGTCTGCTCCCATGTAATCAGCCCAGTTGAAACGCCTTACTTTATAAGGACAGTTGTTGGCACAATAGCGTGTACCGATACAACGGTTATAGGTCATTTGGTTGAGGCCTTCGCTGCTGTGGTTGGTGGCATTCACCGGGCAAACGTTCTCGCATGGAGCGTTGTCACAGTGTTGGCAAAGCATTGGCATGAACACCACGTTCAGGTCGTCGAGGTTGTCATCACCCGAATCATCGCGGTAGGTAGCAAAATACCTGTCGATGCGGAGCCAGTGCATTTCATGTGCGCGCATCACCTCAGATTTACCAACAACGGCAACGTTGTTTTCTGAAGTACAGGCTACGGTACAGGCTCCACAACCGATACAGGAGTTGAGGTCGATGCTCATTCCCCATTTCGGACCGGGATAAGGATGGCTTGGGTAAAGCGTTCCTTCTGCAGCGTAATCATTTGTATTTTTTGCATAATCCTCAACAAGCTTGTGCCTGTCATCTGCCAGAACAGTTGGATTCTTCTTGAAATCAACCAGGGAGAATTCACGCACCACTTCGTCACGTCCTTCGTATTGATTATGCGTTTGGGTATAGGCAAGTTTGAAGGTTTCTTTGGTTTTTGCTACAGCTACACCAGCGGCACTGTAGAAAAAAGATTTACCATCGAAGCCTACCAGCGGGAAAGCATTTTGACCAACATTGGCAGCAGCGCGTCCTGCTTTTTCAGCACGTCCGTAACCAAGGGCCAATGCAACCACATTCTTGTGCATGCCAGGAATAACGAGTACAGGCAGCTTCATTTCCTTTCCACCCACTTTTACAGTGATGACAGGCTTGTCCACTTCCACTTCATAGTTGTCGTCTACAAGAATGCCAAGTTCTTTCGCAGTTGCATAAGAAATGATGGCGTAGTTGTCCCAAGTGGCCTTAGTGATAGGATCAGGCATTTCCTGCAACCATGGGTTGTTGGCTTCTTTACCTGCACCGATGGCCACTTTCGGATAAACCACGATTTCCATTCCTGCAGCTGGTTTTGCAGCAGCAATGGCAGAGGCTGCAGCAGCGAGGGCTGCACCATTATAGCTTCCGGCAGCAGCGGCAGCGGGCGTTTCAACCACACCATCCTGCAGGGCTTTGTCCCATGCAGCCTGTGAGCCGAACCTTCCGAACCAGTATTGTTTGAAATGATCTCCGTAAGAAGTTGCATCTCCAGACCATTTCAACAAGGAAGTCTGGAAAGCCCTTGTCTTGAACAGCGGAGCGATGGTAGGCTGGATGAAGCTCAGGTAGCCTGATTTCATTTCAGCATCACCCCAGCTTTCAAGGAAATGATGGTCGGGGATGGCAAACTTGCAAAGTGAAGTTGTTTCATCTTCCCTATCATTGAAAGAAACAGAAACGGCAACTTTTGCCAATCCTGATTCAAATTTCTTGGCATCAAAGTAGTCGTAAGCAGGATTCACGCCATGGATCAACAAGGCGCCGATCTTGCCCTCGTTCATTTCCTGAACAAGCTGAACCATTGCGGCATCATCTCCCTGACGGGTATTCAATGTAGTACCCCAATCAATGGTCGTGCCATATGCACCGAGGAGCTGGTTGATCGCATTGACAACCAACTGAACATTGGCATCATTGCTTCCGCTCACAACAAGTGAAGCGGCACCCGAGGCTTTCAATGAAGCAACGGCCTGCTTGATGCCTTTTTTAAGGCGATCATCAGACAAAGCCGGAGCAGCAACTGCACCACCAAGGGCTGCATAAATATTCAAGGCTACGGCACCCGCCTCTGAAGGAAGGTGAACATAGCGGTCATCTGCATTGGCACCAGTGAGGCTGAGCATGCTTTCAAACTGAATATGCTTGCTCATCTCAGGATTCTTCTGGTTGATCTTTCTGCCTGCAGCGTACTGGCGGGCGTATTCAACCGGGCTCAACCATGTTCCGAGGAAATCAGCACCAAGGCTGACAATGGTCTTGGCTGCGTTGAACTGGTAAGAAGGGATG
>JBIJAE010000076.1:0-6946 GCA_044345895.1 Chitinophagaceae bacterium | reverse complement strand
AGGGTAAAGACGGGGGAATATGCAGTCATGCCTTCCGTTACAAGGCCCTTGACGGAAAATGAACAACAATTCATTCAGGCTCAGGTAGACCAGATTTATCTTGATTTTAAAACCAGGGTTGCAGAAGGTCGCAAAAAAGATATCAATTATGTCGACAGCATCGCGCAGGGTAGGGTTTGGACCGGTAAAAGGGCTATACAGTTGGGGTTGGCAGACAAGATAGGTGGACTGGAAGAGGCCATCGCTGAGGCTGCAAAAATGGCCGGTGTCAAGGAATTCAAAGTACGCAAGTATCCCGAGCCTCGATCCATATTGGAATATTTTATGGACAAGGGTAGCAACGATCTGACCAGTTCAACCCTGCAAAAAGAATTGGGAACGGAAGATTACCAGCTCTTCAAACGCATCAAATCCATGAAGGAAGAAAAAGGCGAAATCAAAACCCAGCTTCCATTTGAGTTCATCATCAAGTGATGTTAATTTTACCAAAACTGAGAAAAAGAGCACATGAACAATTCTAACGGGAAATACAACCAGTGGAGGGCAATGCTGGCCATTGCGAAAGCGAGTTTGAAATCAATTTTCAGAAGTCCTTCTGCGGTTATTTTCAGCTTTCTGTTTCCCATCATTTTCATCCTTGTATTTGGATTTCTCAGTTCAACAACACCAGTGATCAGGGTTACCTTTGATCCATCCTCTTCGAATGCAAACGAATTGTACACAAAGCTGTTGGAAAAATCCAACCTCAAAGTTATCACCCAGCCTTTGGTGATTTCTCGACAGGAGCTTGAAAAAGGACATATCACCGCCATCATCAACATCCGGGAAATCAATCCTGCCGCCTATCCTAAATATGCCGTTGAGATTACCACTTCAACTGCTGCTGCAGACAGGATTGGTTTGCTGCAATCCATCATTCAACAGGCCATCGCTGAGTTGGATCTTGTCAATTTCCCGCAAAGGCCCAGCTATGCCTATATGCAAAAAGAAACCTTGCCAGGGAGGGAATACCGTACCATCGATTTCATTCTCCCTGGTCAGCTTGGTTTTTCTTTGTTGAGTGCGGGTGTATTTGGTGTGGCATTCATTTTCTTTAACCTTCGCCAAACCCTTGTGCTCAAACGATTTTTTGCAACGCCCATCAAAAGAACCTATATCGTTTTTGGTGAAGGATTGGGCAGGATAGCGTTTCAGATGATCACCGCAGTGGTGATCCTTTCTATTGGCCATTTTGCTTTCAAGTTTACCCTTGTGAACGGAATGGTTACGTTCATCGAGTTGATGGTTTTGAGTTTGATCGGGTTGATTGTATTCATGGGATTTGGTTTCATTGTGAGTGGGTTGGCCAGCAGTGAGAGCACCATTCCGCCTTTTGCCAACCTGGTTACCCTCCCACAGTTTCTGCTGGCGGGTACATTTTTTCCTGTAGAAAACTTTCCTACATGGCTTCAGCCCCTGTGCAAGATTCTTCCGCTGACACACCTCAACCAAGCCATGCGCAATGTTGCTTTTGAAGGGGCGCATTTGAATGACTGCTGGCCCCAGTTACAATACCTGCTCATCTGGGGTATTGTTGTTTATGCAGTTGCCATTAAGGTGTTCAAGTGGGAGTAAGCTGGTCTTGAAAAATTAAAGCGATTTCTTACTGAACAAACCAAGGTTTCTTTGCATCCCTTCCCATTTGGTTCTTTTGATGGGAGAGTCTTTGAACAGTTGGTTGAAGGCAGTTTTATCAAGCGATAACCAGTCGTTGATAGAGAAACTCAAAACCTCATCAATCGGTTCCAATTCACCGTGTTGATGCGATTTACTGAACCTGTTCCATGGGCAAACATCCTGACAAATATCACAACCGAATACCCAGTCATTGGCTTTTTGCTGCAACTCTTCTGGAAGGTTGGTTGCTTTCAATTCGATGGTAAAATAAGAGATACATTGTGAAGCATTCAATGTTTTGTTGGGCAGAATGGCTTCAGTTGGGCATGCATCGATGCATTTGGTACAGGTACCACAATAATCCTGTAGATAGGGAAGGTCTGGTTCAAGCACCAGATCTGTAATCAGGGTGGCCAGGAAGAAAAAAGACCCTTTTTTCTTGTTGATCAGGTTTCCATTTTTTCCAATCCATCCTAGTCCACTGTTCATGGCCCAGCTTCTTTCCAGCACAGGTGCGGAGTCAACAAAACCGCGTCCTTCCACCTGACCTAACCTTTCTCTGATCCGGAACAGGAATTCATGCAGTTTCTCACGGATAACCAGGTGATAATCCTTACCATAGGCATATTTTGCAATTTTGGGAACGCCCTCATCTTGTTGTTGCTCAGGAAAATAATTGAAGAGCAAGGTGATGACAGATTTTGCCCCAGGAACCAGTTTTGTGGGATCTGTTCTCATCTCAAAATGGTTTTCCATGTACTTCATTTCCCCATGCAATCCTTTGTTGAGCCAGTTTTCCAACCGGCGCGCATCATCATCCAAGGGCATTGCTTTTGCAATACCACAATCATCAAAGCCTATTGCTGCAGCAATGCTTTTGATGATGTTGGAACTTTCCTTGGGTAAAATCATGGAGGAGGTCCTTATTGTTCCAGCGCTGCATCTGCAGCTTCTTTGATCTGAATCGAAAGTTCCTTCTTCTGCCCAGTGATCAGCTCTTTGGAAAACACGATACCAACATAGTTTCTTTTGGTGTCCATCCATGGCCAGGTTCCCATCAGACCAGGACATGAAAATACAAATCCCTTTTCTTCGTCATCTCTCTCTTGTACCCAGCTTCCCAAGGCATATTTGAAACCCTTTGCTAATTCCGGGGTGTACCGCACCCTGAGGTCTGGGAATTGAATGGTCAGCATCTCCTGAACAGCTTTTTCACTGAGGATGCGTTTGTTGTTAAATGTCCCTTTGTTGAGCAACATTTGCATGAAGTTAAGGTAGTCAAATGCAGAGCAGGCGGCACCTCCGGAAGGATTGGGTGCATTGCCATTTTCGTTGTAGAAGGTGGCGGTGCGCATGCCCATGGGGCGAAAAAGTTTTTCGGTAATCACCCTGTCAAACGTTTTCTTGGTGACAACTTCAATGATTCTGCCTGCAATGTTGATGCCAATTCCGCCGTAAGCAAATGCCTCTCCGGGATTGTCTACAATCAGTTTTTTTGTTGCGAAATTGTTTACCTCCTCTTCCAGGCTGGCGAATTTGGTTTTTTGTGCAATCTTCAGAATGCCTGCTGGCTCTGTATCCAGCCCAGTTGTATGGGAAAGACAATGCCTGATGGTGATGTATCCCTTCATGTATTTGGCAAACACAGGAATGTATTTTGTAACAGGATCGTCCAGGCTGATTTTACCCTCATCCACCAAAATCATGACCATGGCAGTAGTGAGCCATTTGCTGGAACTGGCGATGAGGCCGGGCGTTTTAAGCTTGAACTCTTCAGACTCCTTCAGGAAAATGTTTTTTCCTGCTTTTTGGATAACCACCACATACTCCTTACCCAGGATCTTCTCATTCCGCTTTATTATTGCATTCAATCCGCTGAAGTCTGTCTGGCCTTGGCTAGACTGCAAGAATAGCAGGAAAATCAGTGCCAGACTGCATTTGCGACATGTTTTGTTGAAAAAGGCTGTCATATTTACCTGTTTTTGTATGTGGTGAATGATTTGACGTTAACATTAAAATCCTGAATCATGAATTTAAACAACTTTACCATACAAGCATCCGAAGTGGTGCAATCTGCACAACAGGCGGCATTTAATGCTGGCAATCCAACGATTGAGACAGATCATCTGCTCCAAGGTTTATTGGAACAGAAAAACTCACCTGTTGAATACCTGCTCAAAAAGAACAATGTATCCATACAGGTTCTCAATACAAAGTTAAAGGAAGCATTGGCAAAATTACCTAAATCTCAAGATGAGCCCGGTCAAGCATTGGGCAGGGAGGCCAATAACGCCTTGTTGCGTGCTGGTTCCCTTCTGGGAAAGTTTGGCGATGAGTTTGTGACGCCGGAACACCTGATGCTGGCACTGCTCACAGGCAGTGATCCTGTTGCCAAAATGTTGAAGGAAGCCGGCCTGACAGAATCGGGTCTTATGCAAGCCATCAAGGAACTCAGAAAAGGTGAAAAGGTCAAAAGCCAGACCCAGGAAACGCAATACAATGCACTGAACAAATATGCCAAGAACCTGATAGAGATGGCCCGTCAAGGCAAACTGGATCCGGTGATTGGAAGGGATGAAGAAATCAGGAGAACCTTGCACATCCTCACCAGGCGTTCAAAAAACAATCCCATCCTGGTGGGAGAGCCGGGTGTTGGTAAGACAGCAATTGCAGAAGGCTTGGCGATGCGGATTGTCAATGGCGATGTACCGGATAACCTCAAAAACAAATTGATCTATGCACTCGACATGGGACAGCTCATTGCCGGGGCCAAATACAAGGGAGAGTTTGAGGAAAGGCTTAAAGGCGTTGTAAAAGAAGTGGCCAACAGCGATGGAGAGATCCTCTTGTTCATCGATGAAATTCATACACTCGTTGGTGCGGGAGGAGGAGATGGTGCCATGGATGCTGCCAATATTCTCAAACCCGCGTTGGCAAGGGGAGAACTCAGGGCCATAGGCGCAACCACCCTCAACGAGTACCAGAAGTATTTTGAAAAAGACAAGGCGTTGGAAAGACGGTTCCAGAAAGTGATGATTGAGGAACCCAGTGTTGAAGATGCTGTTTCCATATTGCGAGGGCTCAAGGACAGGTATGAGACCCATCACCATGTGCGCATCAAGGACGAAGCGATCATTGCTGCTGTGGAGTTGTCCAACAGGTACATTACAGACCGTTTCCTTCCAGACAAGGCCATTGACCTCATTGATGAGAGTGCTGCCAAACTGCGGCTTGAAATGAACTCCATGCCTGAGGAACTCGACAAGCTGGAGCGACAGATCAGGCAACTTGAAATTGAAAGAGAGGCGATCAAAAGAGAAGATGATGAAGTGAAGATGAAAGAACTCAACACAGATTTGGCCAACCTTGCTGTTGAAAGGGATACCCTCAAAGCCAAGTGGAAGGAGGAGAAGGAGCTTGTTGAAAAAGTGCAGACAGCAAAGGCAGAAATCGAAAGGCTAAAGCTGCAGGCTGAAAAAGCCGAGCGTGAGGGCGATTATGGAACAGTTGCAGAAATCCGCTACGGTAAAGTGAAGCAGAAAGAAGAGGAGATTGTTGAACTTTCTGAAGAGTTGGCCAAAACCGGAGAGAAAAGATTGTTGAAAGAGGAAGTAGATGCAGAAGATATTGCACAGAATGTTGCGAAGGCTACAGGGATCCCCGTGGCCAAGATGATGCAGGGAGACAGGGAAAAACTCCTTCAGCTCGAAGAACACCTGCATGAGCGGGTGGTAGGCCAGGAAGAGGCTATTACTGCCGTAGCAGATGCCATCAGGCGAAGCAGGGCAGGCTTGCAGGACCCCCGCAGACCCATCGGTTCATTCATCTTTTTGGGTACAACGGGAGTCGGTAAAACAGAGCTGGCCAAAACCCTTGCGGAATATCTGTTTGATGATGAGAGCATGATGACCCGCATTGACATGAGTGAGTACCAGGAAAAACATACCGTATCCAGGTTGGTGGGTGCCCCTCCAGGCTATGTTGGATATGATGAGGGCGGTCAGTTAACGGAGTCTGTCAGGAGAAAGCCATACAGTGTTGTGCTCTTGGATGAAATTGAAAAAGCACATCCTGATGTTTGGAACGTGCTCTTGCAAGTATTGGATGATGGACGATTGACCGACAACAAAGGACGCGTGGTGAATTTCAAGAATACCATCATCATCATGACAAGCAATATTGGAAGCCATCTCATTCAGGATGCATTTGACAAAGCTGTTCCTGACGAAATGGGGAAAGCTGTAGAACGCGCAAGAACAGACGTGATGGGTTTGCTCCGCCAAACCATCCGGCCCGAATTTTTGAACAGGGTAGATGAGATCATCATGTTCCAGCCTTTGAACAGAAAAGAGGTAAGGAAAATCATTGAAATCCAACTGAAAGGACTACAGCATTTGGTAAAGGATGCAGGAATTGAACTGCATTTTACCCCATATGCACTTGATTTCCTTGCTGAGAATGGCTACGATCCACAATTTGGTGCAAGGCCTCTGAAGCGCCTGATTCAAAAGGAAATTGTCAACCAATTGTCTAAAAGGATTCTTGCCGGCGATATTGACAAAACAAAGCCTGTCTTTGTGGATGTATTTGATGGACTCGTTGTTTTCAGGAATGAGAAAGCCCAACAGGTTGTTTGAAAATAAAACGAAAGCTGAAAAAAGGGGTCAATGGTTTATTGAACCCTTTTTTCAATTTTAATTCCACCAGCTGGCCTTGGGGCTGCTGCCGGAGCTTGAACCTTGGGCTTTTGCCCATTCGGTTTTGGCATGTCTTTTTTATGACCCCTGTTTCTGGAGGATGAAACTTCGTAGGCAGGCCCTTTGCCCAATGCTGCAGGCAGTTCAACCTTGTCTACAATTTTTCCAATCAGCTTTTCAATGCGCTGGAATTTGTGTTGGTCATCGTTGTTTACAAAAGTGATGGCAGCTCCTTTTGTCTCTGCTCTTGCCGTTCTTCCAATGCGGTGCACATAGTCTTCCCCATCAGAAGGCACGTCGTAATTGATGACCAACTCAATGTTGTCAATATGGATACCGCGGCTCAGGATATCTGTTGCAATCAGGATAGGAAGTCTTTTGGAGGAAAACTCCAGCAACACATCTTCTCGCTGGCTTTGGTCCAGATCAGACTGAATGTCTTTGGCATTGTATTTCATCCGCTGCAACTGAGCAGCCAGTTGTTTGACAGTTTGTTTTTTAGAACAGAAGATCAGTACAGATGTATAATTTTTTTCAGCAAGGATGTGTTGAATGATGGGAATCTTCTGTGTATCATAAACAATGTAGGCCTG
>JBIJAE010000206.1:0-3569 GCA_044345895.1 Chitinophagaceae bacterium | reverse complement strand
ATCGACAAGTTCATTACGTCCAAAGGAAGAAAATTATTGGGTTGGGATGAGATTCTTGAAGGTGGATTGTCTCCCAATGCTACCGTGATGTCTTGGAGGGGAACTGCAGGTGGTGTTGAAGCTGCCAAGCAGGGACACGATGTGGTGATGTCGCCCAACAGCTTTTTGTATTTTGATTATTACCAAGACAATCCCAAAACAGAGCCCATCGCCATCGGCGGCAACCTGACCCTTGCCAAGACCTATTCGTTTGAACCCTATTTGCCAGAGCTCAATGCTGCCGAAGCAAAGCACGTGATTGGGATCCAGGGCAATGTCTGGACAGAGTACATCAAAGATTTGCCTTATGCAGAATACATGACCTATCCAAGGGCCCTGGCATTGGCAGAAATTGCCTGGTCTCCGATGGCATCAAAAAACTATGCTGATTTTAAAAAGCGTGTAACAGGCCACCTGCCGGTTTTGGATGCGTTGAAAGTCAACTATGCCAAATCGTTTTTAAAGCAGTAAGGGAGGCCCTATCTTTATTACCATGCAGCCTTAAATGTTAACCAATAAAATTGATCAACATTACTATATGAAAAAAACTTTTCTCGCCTTTCTGATTGCAGGATTTTCATTTTCTGCCATCGCGCAAAACGCGTACAACCTTATTCCAGTGCCCAAACAACTCACACCGGCACAAGGTAGTTTCACCATCAAAAAAGGCATGGGCATCACCATTGCCGATGAATCTTTCAGGGCTGTGGCAGCCATGCTGGCATCACAGTGCCAAACAGTTTCAGGTATCACCCTTCCTGTAAAAACCGGCAAGGCTGCATCAGGAATTGTTTTTGTCATGAACAACAGTTTAGGTGAAGAAGCATATGTCCTGAACGTGACCAGTAAAAAAATTGAGTTGCAGGCCAAAACGGGAAAGGGCGCCTTCTATGCCCTTCAAACCCTGATGCAACTGATGCCTGCGCAGGTTCACGGCAATGAACAAGCTACAGTTGCCCTGACCATTCCCAACTGCAATGTTGCTGATGAGCCACGCTTCAGCTACCGTGGATTGATGCTGGATGTGGGCCGTCATTATTACCCTATTGCTGACATCAAGCGGTATATCGACCTGATGGCCATGTACAAAATGAATATTTTTCACTGGCATTTGACAGAAGACCAGGGTTGGAGAATCGAGATCAAAAAATATCCCTTGCTCACCAAAATTTCTTCCGTCAGAAAAGAGTCTATGGTTGGACATGCCAGGGACAAAAAATATGACGGTAAGCCATATGGCGGGTTTTATACCCAGGAGGAAGTAAAAGATATCGTTGCTTACGCAGGCAAGAAATACATTACGGTGATTCCTGAAATTGAAATGCCCGGACACTCACAAGCAGTGCTCGCAGCATATCCGCAATTGGGCGCCAATGCAGACAAGATCTACCAGGTGGGAACAAGATGGGGCATTTCTGAAGATGTATTGCTTCCGCGCGAAGAGACCTTCACTTTTCTGGAAAATGTATTGACTGAAGTGATGGAATTGTTTCCTGGTCCCTACATCCATATTGGTGGTGATGAGTGTCCGAAAGCGCAATGGAAAGAAAGCCGTTTCTGCCAGGACCTGATCAAGAAACAAGGGCTCAAAGACGAACATGAGTTGCAGAGTTATTTCATCCGCAGGATCGACAAATTTATCACTTCCAAAGGAAGAAAATTATTGGGCTGGGATGAGATCCTTGAAGGCGGATTGTCTCCCAACGCTACCGTGATGTCCTGGAGGGGAACAGCGGGTGGTGCTCAAGCCGCCAAGCAAGGACACGATGTGGTGATGTCGCCCAACAGTTATGTATATTTTGATTATTACCAGGCTGACTCAACAACAGAACCGCTTGCCTATAAAGGAAACCTGACCCTCGCCAAGACCTATTCATTTGAACCTTATCTGCCAGAGCTCACTGCTGCAGAAGCAAAACACGTGATTGGCATCCAGGGCAATGTCTGGACGGAGTACATCAAGGACCTGCCCTATGCAGAATACATGACCTATCCAAGGGCATTGGCTTTGGCTGAGATTGCCTGGTCTCCGATGGCCTCAAAAAACTATGCTGATTTTAAAAAGCGTGTAACAGGCCATCTGCCGGTTTTAGATGTACTGAAAGTCAATTATGCAAAAGTATTTTTAAAACAGTAAGATGAAAAAAGCAATTTTCGTACTGATCGGATTGATGCTTAGTGTTGGTGTTTTTTCGCAGGAAACAAAGAAGCAAAAACTGGTGCTGGACAGTTCCAAGCCATTGCTAACACTAGAGGCCAGCTGCGGCACCTGCATGTTCAAGATGAAGGGTGATGGTTGCAAACTGGCTATAAGGTTTGAGGGCAAGGATTATTTTGTCGAAGGCACCGGTATCGATGACCATGGCGATGCACATGACCAGGAGGGATTCTGCAATGCCATCAGCAAAGCCAAAGTGCAAGGCAAGGTCAAGGGCGATAAGTTCAAGGTCACTTATTTTGACTTGCTGAAAAAAGAAGCCAAGTAGAAGGATAATCATTTCATAGCATGCTACAAAAACAAAGGCAGGAATTACTTCCTGCCTTTTTCGATGCCAAGCGGTGATCATGCTTTTCAGTTCATGAAACCATTTGAATCTGATTCCGCAGGTAGAGCGCTAAGCGAATAAACAGTATCCTGTTTTTTCGGAGTAGGCTACGGATGTCTTTTGAACATCAGGGCTTTTCTCTTGTTTCGCCAGACTTTGTGCTGCTGAACTGGTGTAAAGATAGGGTCAGTGGATACCCCAAATAAATGAGGCCAGGCAGTCTTTCTGCTGTTTGTGATCAGTTTTTTGGATGAATCCTTGAAATGATTCGGGTATGGGTAAATTCAGTAAGTTTGATGACTTCTTCAAACAATACAATACCATGGGCAAGAGGATTCTTTATTTCATCGCCATCATGATCGCAGCTTATGCGCCATCGTTCGCTCAGCAAAAAATAAAACATGTTGTGTTGATTGGTGTAGATGGCATGGGTGCTTATGCATTTAAAAAAGCCAAGCTACCCGTGATGCAGTCTATGATGCAGCAAGGTTCCTGGAGCCTGGAAGCAAGAACTGTACTGCCCAGTTCCAGTGCGGCCAACTGGGCTTCCATGAACATGGGCGCAGGCCCGGAGTTGCATGGTTTCACCACCTGGGGAAGCAAGTCTCCAGACATGCCATCAAGGGTTTTGGATGAGTACGGGATGTTCCCTTCCATAGCCGGACTGCTCAGGAAGAGCAGGCCACAAAGTGAAATTGGTTTTATTTATGAATGGGATGGCATTGGTTATTTGTTTCCCAAAGCCGCGGTGAACAAGGATTTGAATTGTGATGGGGATGTTGCCCTGACGAATGCGGTAGTTGAGTATATCGAAACAAAAAAACCGAATTTTCTATTTGTGCATTTGCACGACGTAGACAGCGTTGGGCATACGGTTGGTCATGACACGCCCGAGTATTATGCATCGGTTGAGCGCACCGATGCGCATATTGGCGAGATCCTGCAAAGCATCGAAAGGGCCGGCATCGCCGATGAAACACTGGT
>JBIJAE010000225.1:0-3368 GCA_044345895.1 Chitinophagaceae bacterium | reverse complement strand
AGAGATGCAGATTCCCTGGATTGTGGTTGGTCCCGGCATCCGCAAAAACCATCAGGTTCAGGAAAGTATCATGACCTTTGACACGGCAGCCACCATCGCCGCTGCCCTAAAACTGAAGGCCCCACAGGTCTGGATCGGAAGACCTGTTCGGTCGATATTTGGGAAGTGATGACAGACCTTATTTATGTAATAAATGCTTAAAACTGTGGTTAGTCTACATAAATAAGTACTTAAAACTGTAGTTATCATACATATTATGGCATTTAACTGCTGATTTTGATGATTTTATTTCCCTCCAGGTGCAACAGCGTCCTTGAGCAATAAAGACAATTCTTTGCGCAGTTCAGCAACCTTATCAGGATAGGTGGAGGCCAGGTTCCTGGATTCTCCAGGGTCTTCAAGCAGGTTGAAAAGGGAAACGGGTTCGTATTTTTTGGGTTGCTTTTGCTGCGTTCCATCTGCTGCTTCAACGCCTCCTGCTACAATCAGTTTCCAGTCGCCCATTCTTATGGCGGCTTGTGAGATGCCACGCGTGGATACTGACAGTATAGCCTTGTGGGGCGATGGCTCACCTTTGGTGATCATTGGCCAAATATCTTTTCCATCAATAGGTAGTGCCTGTTTCAATGATCCCCCTGCCAATCCAATAAGGGTTGGGTACCAATCGATGATGTGCATGGCGCCTTCAATGGTTTTTCCTGTAGGAACATGACCTGGCCAGTGTGCGAACGCTGCGGCACGGGTTCCGCCTTCATAGATGGTTCCTTTGAATTCGCGCAGTGGCGCATTGTTTCCGGGTGGTGGTCCACCATTGTCGCTGGAAAAAACAATCAGTGTATTCTCCAGCATTCCAGCTTTTTTGAGAGAGGCCATGATTTGACCAACGGCCTCGTCTACAGCGGCCAGCATTCCTGCAAGCTTTTGCCGGTTTCCTTCCAGGTTGGGATAGGCCTTGGTATACTGTTCAGGAGCCTGAAACGGGCTGTGGACGCCATTGAAAGGCACATAGAGAAAAAGCGGTTTGTTCTGATCATTTTTTTCAATGGTCCGACAGGCTTCGCGGGCAATAAGATGTGTTGAATAGCCTTCCTCCTTGAGTGGTGTTCCATTACGGTACCAGTCCATCTGGTTGTTCCGTTCGTGCGTATAATAATCGATGCTCCCAAAGAAATGCCCGTATTGTTGATCGAATCCTCTTGCATTGGGTTGATAGGCTTTTTCAAATTCACCCAGATGCCATTTTCCGGTGATGGCTGTGCTGTATCCGGCCTCCTTCAATGCATTGGCAAGGGTCCTTTCATTCAATGGAAGCCCCCATTGTGCGCCAGGGGTAATGATGGTGTAGATGCCAGTTTTTGTTGGATACCTGCCTGTCATCAGTGCAGACCTTGTGGGGGAGCAGACCGGCTGCACATAGTGGTTTTTAAGGATGGACCCTTCTTTTGCCAGCCTGTCTATATTGGGTGTGAGGATGTCCTTTCCGCCATTGAATCCACAATCTGCATAACCAAGATCATCAATCAACAGAAAAACAATGTTGGGTTTTTTGTTTTGGGCATGGGCTTGCATGCTGATGCACAAGAGGGCTATCAACAAAATTTGCGTTCCCTTGTGCAGGGAGGATAGCAGGAAATTCAACTGGTTTTTTTGCATGGATTCAATTTGACAACTGGCATCAAATTAAGCATAAATAAATCATTCCAGGCATTTCTGTAGTGCGCGCAAAAACGGCCTTTAGAACAGGTTTATTTTTTTGGCTTCCTGAAGATCAGACAATGTTGCCAGGGAAGGTTGCTGATATTTTTTTCAAAATTGAATCCAGCGGCCTTGAGTTCTTTTACCGCCTGCGCTTCACTCATTTTGTGGATGGTTTTGATGGGCACCATGGGATCTTCCGACCTGAATTCAACCAGCACCAATTTTCCGCCAGGCTTGAGGGCATCCAGCATAGACAAAGCCATTTCATAGGGATAGGAAAACTCATGGTATACATCCACAAGCAACATCATATCAATGCTGTTGGCAGGCAGGGAAACTTTCTGTTCTGTGCTCAATACCGGAATGATATTTTTGAATCCTTCTAACTTGATCCTGTCATTCAGGTAAGCAATCATTTCCGGCTCCACATCTACGGCATATACTTTTCCATCGCCCACCATTTTTGAGAGCAAGGTGCTGTGGTAGCCACTTCCAGCTCCGATATCTGCAATGACCATTCCCTGTTTCACAGCAAGGTTTTTCAACAGTTGCGAAGTGTTTTCTTCCATCTCCCTTTCCTGCCGCTCAAGCCAGTCGATGCCAAAATGACTCATCACATGTGCAATTTGCCGGCCCATGTACCATTTTTTGATGCCGTTGGGATCGCCAGGTTTTATTGTATAACGGTCTTGCGCAATGGCGCCAAAGGTGAAGAGGACTGCAATGAAAAGCAATGAAAGAGGAAGAGATTTTTTCATGGTTGACAAGTTGTTGTGCATTTGGTTGCTGCTCAGGATTTGGAACAACAGCAATTTAACGCAATTGTGGCTTTGGATAAGATATTGATTACATTTACTGAAGCCAAATCGATTGAACAGATGAAAAAATACATGATCTATTTTCTAATGGCGGTTTGTTGTTTCAGTACAGCTGTTTCAGCAATGGCATTTGTTTCATCCGGAACAATTTCTTTCCCCAGGCCTCAATGTAAGGCGGCAGATACCAGCCTTTATCAATTTATGCCTTTCCCGATGGGCGCATCTGTTGGTATTTCAAGGATGAAAAACAATGCAAAGTATGTCGAGGTGGTTACAAAAGAATTCAACAGCATTACTGCAGAAAATGCCATGAAATTTCGCGCCCTTCATCCGGCTGAAAATACCTACCAATGGGCGGATGCTGATTTTCTTGTTGATTTTGCACAGAGAAATGGCAAGCGACTTCATGGCCATACCTTGAACTGGTATCAATACCTGCCCGCTTGGGTAAACAATTTTGCCGGTGATTCCCTTGCCTGGGAAAACATGCTGCAGTCACACATTCAAACAGTTGTTGCGCATTTCAAAGGAAAGGTTTCATCATGGGATGTTGTCAACGAGTACTTCAATGATGACGGAACCATCAGGCCCAGTGTTTGGGTCAAAAATCTTGGCCCCGATTATATCGCAAGGTGTTTCCAATATGCGCATGAGGCAGACCCTGATGCCATCTTGTTTTACAATGATTATGGACACGAGTACAGCAGTGCCAAGCGAACCGCTATAGGCAAACTGATCAGTTCATTCAAGGAAAGAAATATTCCGATTCATGGCATTGGCATGCAGTTTCACATGACCTATACCCAGTCTGATGCCAACATCATTGCGGCCATTGATTTTGCCGCAGCAACA
>JBIJAE010000075.1:0-6999 GCA_044345895.1 Chitinophagaceae bacterium | reverse complement strand
CTGCATGAACGATGCACTCAAGTTTCTTTATGTGTCACCAGAGCGCTTGGAAACAAGGGCATTCAGAGAGCGCCTGAGATCGCTTCCCATTGCTTTGATTGCAGTAGATGAGGCCCATTGCATTTCTCAATGGGGCTATGATTTTCGTCCTTCTTATCTCCATATTGCAAGAATCCGCGAATACTTGCCCCGCATCCCGGTAATTGCGTTAACGGCATCTGCCACAGAAAAAGTCAAAGAAGACATTGCTGCGAAGCTGATCATGAAAAACCCAAAAGTTTTCATGACATCATTTGCAAGAAAAAACCTCAGCTATTCCGCTGAGAAATGCGATGACAAGATCAACAGGATACTGCAACTGTTAAAATCCATAGAAGGCACAGGCATCATCTATTGCAGAACAAGAAGAAGAACAAAAGAGATCAGCGACCTGCTCCAACAGCATGACATCAGTTGTGATTTTTACCATGCAGGGCTGAACCAGGAAAACAGAAAAGAGAAACAGGAAAAATGGATCAAAGGCCATACCAGGATCATCGCCTGCACCAATGCTTTTGGCATGGGCATTGACAAACCAGATGTGCGCCTGGTTATTCATGCAGACATGACGGACTGTTTGGAAAACTATTACCAGGAGGCTGGTCGGGCAGGAAGAGATGGAAAAACAGCTCATGCGTTCTTGTTATACAGGGAAACTGAATTGCAGGACATGCTGCTCTTGCCCAGCACCAGATTTCCCTACCTGAAAACCATCAGAAAAGTATACCATGCACTGGCCAACTATCACCAGGTTCCGACAGGAATGGGCCAGGGGAAGTATTTCGATTTTGAGATGGAAGACTTCATGGACAAATTCAAGTTGAACATGAATGAGGTTGTGTACAGCTTACAGGCGCTTAAACAGGAACACATCATCTCCTACCTGGAAAGGGTCTACATGCCCTCGACTGTCCAATTCATCAGCGACAAGGCATCTATCCAGGATTTCGAAAATGGATATCCTGCATACGAGCCGATGATCAAGGCCTTGCTGAGAAACTATGCAGGCGTATTTGATATCGCCGTTAAAATCAGTGAAATGAAACTGTCATGGATTCTCAAGCGAGACCTGATAACCATCCATGAACAGCTTGCCACCCTGCACCGTGCAGGAATCATCGCCTATCATCCGAAAAAAGAAACGCCTCAGATCTGCTATCTTCAAGACCGCATCAAGGCCGATGAACTCAACATTGACCATGAGTCCTATTTCAAAAGGAAAAAGGAATTTACCCAACGCATCGAGAACATGATCGAATATGCAAAAAGCGAAACCTGCCGGTCTGCTTTCATTGGACGATATTTTGGTGATCTGGAAATCACAGCATGTGGCAACTGTGACGCCTGCATCAACAAAACAAATTCAGCTTCCCTGGAAAATAATTTTAGCACTGATATTGAAAAAATCATTCAATTGCTGAAACAAAAGGCATGCACCCAGGAGGAAATCATCTTGTTATCTGGAATGGAAAAAACAGCTGCAAGAAGAGTACTTTATGCCTTGATGGCAGAGGAGAGAATATCCATTGACCTGATGGGAAAGGTCTGTTTAAGGTAAAAAAAAAGGGCCCGGATAGAAATCCAGCCCGTTTTAAAATCCAATATCCTATGAAAAACCGCTGTGAAGATATAGGAATTATGGAAAATCTAAAAATATTGTGAATGAAATTCCTTGAATTACCGTAAACCATTGACTCTCTGATTTTTAGGTATTAAGATATTCGTACAAAAACAAGGTATCGCTCATGAGCAGCGCTGCACTTACTGCAAAACGGCATTATATCATAAGATAAACCCTGTTTAACAAAATTTTATTGGCCCTGCCTGCCTTTTATCCAACTTTAATAATTTTATTTGTTGTAAACCTATTCATATGTCATCCAACACAAAACCTAGAATCCTGCTTTGCGAAGACGATCCGAATCTTGGAATCGTATTGAAAAATTTCCTGGAACTCAATGACTATGAAGTGATACTGGAGCGCGATGGCAGGCTTGGCTTGGCAGCATTCCAGCGAGAAAAATTTGACATCTGTCTGCTTGATGTGATGATGCCCAAAATGGATGGCTTTATGCTGGCAGAAGAAATCAGGGACATCAACCCAGAAATCCCTTTGTTTTTCCTCTCTGCTAAGTCCATGAAAGAAGATCAAATCAAGGGCTACAAACTTGGAGCGGATGACTATATCACCAAGCCATTTGATTCTGAACTTTTGCTGTTTAAAATCAAAGCCATCCTGAAAAGAAATGAGGAACAAAACAGGGAACAGGAAAATACAGAATACGATCTTGGCAAATATCATTTCATCCCAAAACTGCGTGAACTTTCTGCAGATGGTTCAAAGATTACGCTCTCACCCAAGGAAAATGAATTGCTGAAAATGCTGAGTGAATACAAGAATGACCTGCTGCAAAGAGAATTGGCCCTCAAGAAAATATGGGGCAACGACAACTACTTCAACGGTAGAAGCATGGACGTATACATTGCAAAACTGAGAAAATACCTCAGGGAAGATCCCAATGTTGAAATTGTGAACATCCATGGAAATGGTTTCAGACTGATTGTCAAGTAAGTTTATTCCTTGTTCTCAAAATTTTTAAGGGGCATATCGAATACCACGGTAAGCCCTTTTTCATTTTTGAACAAGATGGAAGCACTGAGCATATCAACTCTTTTCCTGATATTGTTTACGCCATTGCCTCCGCCCTTGATGGTTTGATGGGTAAATTTATCAGGCATTCCAATTCCATTGTCTGAAATGATAATCCTCAGGTTGTCATCCAGCACAATTGTGATGTCAATTTTCTTTGTTCCTGCATACTTCAAGGCATTGTTGATGACTTCCTTGATGACCATAAAAATATTACGCCGGGTGCGTCCACTGACAAACATATCAGGGTAAGTCAACGGTTCACTGATATCAAGATTGATTCCGGAAGCAGATAGCCGGCTTGATACATATTGCCGGATATAAGACATCAAACTGATCAAGCTGTCATTGGTGATGTTCAGTGCCCAGACAATTTCATTCATGTCCTGAACCATTTTATCAGACGCTTCTCCAATTTTTTCAAAAAGCAATTGTCGTGATGGGTCCACTTCTTTATCCTTCAAGAGGCCGGTCATCAAGGTAAGTGCAGTAAGGTTACCACCAATATCGTCATGGAGGTCCATTGCAATTCTAACCCGTTCCTGTTCCAATATCTGCTTTTTTTCCAATTCCCGTTTTTGCTTTAAAAGCTTTCGCTTGAAATACCTGTTCACTGGAAAAAAAAGCAGGGCCAGGATCACAAACAAGAGCATGACCCTGAACAACCTGGTCTTGAAAAAACTGGGCAACACTTCAAGCTTGACCTTAAACTGGTCTGACATGATACCACTGCGCTTTCCCATCAGTTGTACTGTAATGTCATAATTACCCGCATCAAGATTAAACAAGGACAAACTTTTCGATGTATTGCTGATATTCCAATCCGCGTCATCCTTCATTTTAAACCTCAATATGAAATCATTGTCATTGGAAAAATTAAGCGCAGAGAACTCCAAATTCAAATTCTCATTGTACTTTATCGTGAAGACTGGATTGTTTCGCAACTGATAAACCAATGAATCATTGAGGACCTTGCCATTTCTTGATACGGCATACAGCATCAATTTGGGCTTGATGATACTCTGCCGTAAATTCCGGTCGAAAAAAGAAATGACACCTTTGGTTGTTGCCATGAAGAATTCTGTTGAATCAATATCATGGTCTACACAAATTTCAAATTCTTCAGAAGGCAATCCGTCTTTCTTCAGGAATGTAGTGAACGTCCCTGTGGGGATGTGCATGATCGACATGCCACGGTTGGTTCCGATGAGCATTTTACTATTCCGCATGGCGTGTATGGAAGTGATGGAATTGGAAACCAACCCGTCGTTGATGGTAAATACCTTGAGTCTCTTTTTCTTAAAGTCAAAGGAAAGCAAACCATCACCTTCGGAACCTACCCATAGAAATCCACCAACAAATGCCAGGTCATATACACTGAGCTTTGAAAAATCAAAACTTTGGTTAACCAGCTGTTCTATATGAATAAATTCTTTTTCATTGTGAAATTTGATGGCAAATCCCCGGTGATGACCTACAACAATATCTCCAGCATCAGAGCTTGCAACAATATCAAGGTGGGCAATTGTCTTTTTAGTGGCTCCCTTTCCAAAATCAAGATATTGTTGAACCGCCTTGGTTTTGGTATCATAAGACAGCAATCCGTTTTCAGGCGTTGCAAACCAAAAATTCCCATTTGCAGATCTTGCGATCGAGTACACCAAGGCATTCCCCAAGATCGGATCTCTCTGCAATTCAGTTGGCTTCAACAAGATATAATCAGTTACCCGCTTTATTAACTCAAGAACACCAACTGAAGTAGACAACCACCACCTGTTTGGTGAAAGTTGAAGAATGCTAAAATATTGGATTTCGTTTTTATCTAGCCCTGGAGCAAATGTCATGGAAACAAAATTGTAACCAGATCGATCGAATATGGAGATACCCCTGTGGGCCACAGTAATGACATGATTGTCTGAGCTGGAAAGGCCTACGTATCTGCCAAGAGAATACTGATCATGCAATTTGGCAATGGCCTTGTAAACATTAAACTGATTAAAATTGCTGTTGTAATGGTAGAGTCCAAATTCTCCTCCCAGCCAAATGCCTCCTTCCCTATCCATCATGATATCTTTCCAGATGGCAATTCCGGGTTCAAGGGGTGAAAGCCATGAAATATTGAGGTCTTGCGGTATTGATGTGTTTTTGTAATACAGCTGAATCCCTTTTAGTTGATTTGCAATCCACAAGGTTCCATTTTTATCTACTGCAAGATTGGTAATGGGCGTAGTGCTGCGCAGAATTGCTGATTTTTTTACTGTTGACAGCTGAACCTCCGGATTCAATTGTAGATCAAAGATTCCATTTGAAGTGGCAAGCAAGAAAGACTTATCAGAGAACTCAACTACATCGTGCACATAACCGACAGAGATGTCATGAACCAACGCTGTAAATATTTTTTCATTGGGCCTTTTATAAAAAATTTGTCCGCTGTACTCAATAGCCCATAAAATTCCCATTTTATCTTCAGCAAAAGCAACTATTTCCTTGTTACCGGGTAGTGCCTGTACTTCCACTTTTACGTACCGCTCGGTCACTGGATTAAAATAACTGATACCTGTTTCAGCTCCAATCCAAATCTGGCCCTTTTTGTCTATGAACAATGTATTGATGTAGCGATCTTCCAATTGGCGATTTGCAGGAATAGGAAAATTCCTAACCTTTAACGTTTTCAAATCAATCCTTGAAAGTCCAAAATTTTCTGAAGCTACCCAAAGCGAGCCTGCTTTGTCCTCCTGCATCTTGAAAATGCGCGTACCGCCCAAGCTTGAGCTGTCCAATGGGTCATGCAAAAAATTCCTGAAATTTGTTCCATCGAACATGCTCAGACCAAACCTGGTACCAGCCCATATGAAACCCCTGCTGTCCTGGTAGAGACATTCAACATCGTTTCCAGGGAGTCCATTGCTTGAATTGAAATTTTGAAAATGGAGATTAAAATATTGGCCCTGTCCTGCTTGAAACAGCAACAACAAAACCAGCACTGATATGGATCGGATCGTCTTCAATCTTATGGCATGATCAAAACAGCAAATTGTCATTAGGCCTTTGGGGTGTCCTCCCAAGGTGTTCGTATGCGCGGCGCGTCACTTCCCTGCCCCTCAGGGTTCTTTGAAGGAACCCCTCCTGGATCAAAAAAGGTTCATAGACATCTTCAATGGTGCCCGCTTCTTCTCCAACCGCTGTGGCAATCGTACCCAATCCTACGGGTCCACCCTTGAACTTGTCGATGATGGTGGTCAGGATCCTGTTGTCCATCTCGTCAAGCCCATGCTCATCAACATTGAGCGCTTTCAGGGCATGCTTGGTGATGTCCATGGTGATGACTCCATTGCCAAGTACTTGTGCAAAATCCCTGACCCGCTTAAGCAAGCCATTGGCAATCCTTGGCGTAGCCCTGCTCCTGCGGGAAATTTCACCAGCAGAATCTGAAGTGATTTTGGTATTCAAAATGCCGGCAGACCTTGTAATGATGCGCTCCAGTACTTCATTGGAATAATATTCCAGCCTTGATTTGATGGCGAACCTTGATAGCAATGGGGCGGTAAGGAGTCCGCTCCTTGTCGTGGCACCAATCAGGGTGAAAGGATTGAGATTGATCTGGATGGTCTTGGCACTGGGCCCACTGTCAATCATGATATCAATCTTGTAGTCTTCCATAGCAGAGTACAGGTACTCTTCCACCACATTGCTCAGGCGGTGTATCTCGTCAATAAACAAAACATCATTGGTCTCAAGACTGGTCAGGAGCCCTGCCAGGTCTGCGGGTTTTTCAATCACCGGGCCAGATGTTTCCTTGATGTTAACGCCCATTTCCCTGGCAACAATCCTGGATAAAGTTGTTTTTCCCAGGCCTGGCGGGCCATGGAACAGAACATGATCCAGTGATTCAGACCGCATTTGTGCAGCCTTGATGAAGATCTTGAGGTTGTCAATGATCCCTGGCTGTCCGGAAAAATCTTCCAGGCTGGAAGGACGAATGGTGTTTTCGTACTCCGCGTCCGGAGAAATAGACGACTTGCCTACAGGATCTAAATGAGGGTTCATGCCTTGTGAAATTACACCAATAGTATGGAAGGAAAGCAAAATATTCAGTTAAGTATTGGCTTTGTACAAACCCCTCAATACTGCGAGATACTATCCCAGGACTACATTGATCATTTTATTTTTTACGTAAATTATTTTTTTGGGAGGCTTTCCTTCCAGCCATTTCACAACGATGGGATCAACCAGCACCAATGCTTCAACATCTGCCTGAGAAGCATTTACATCAATGTTTAGCGTGGTCCTTGTTTTGCCGTTGATGGCTA
>JBIJAE010000073.1:0-7117 GCA_044345895.1 Chitinophagaceae bacterium | reverse complement strand
TTGTAACATCATGAAAGTAGCCATATACAGCAGAGGAGGAGAAACCGTTCAGGCCCAAGACCTGATCAACCTCACTGACGCCCTGCTCAATGCCGGCATCTCTCCTGTAATTTACAGTGCACTAAAGTACCAGTTCCAAAACGAACTTTCCGCCAGGCATGAGCATGCCGCAACCCTTCAGTCTTTCGCTGACGCCAGGGATCTTGATGAGTCTTTTGATGCCTTGATTTCACTGGGCGGCGATGGCACCCTGCTGGATACCGTTTGTCTGGTGCGCGATAAAATGATACCTGTATTGGGTATCAATTTCGGTAGGCTTGGGTTTCTTGCCAGCCTGGGAAAAGACAACATTGACGAGGCTGTGCAATCGCTTAAGGCCAGAAGCCATGTGCTCGACAAACGTGGTTTGCTGCATTTGGATGCCAGTGTTCCCTTGTTTGGCAATGAGCCATTCGCCCTGAACGAATTCACCATTCACAAGCGTGAATTTTCACCCATGATCAAGATACATACCTATCTCAATGGGGAATTCCTCAATACATTTTGGTCTGACGGATTGATTGTTTCAACCCCTACAGGGTCTACAGGCTATTCATTGAGCTGCAATGGGCCGGTCATTTTTCCAGACAGTGAAAGCTTTGTGATAACACCCATTGCTCCCCATAACCTCAACATCAGGCCCATTGTGGTGCCCAATCACCATGTCATTTCTTTTGAAGTAGAAGGGCGGGTGGATGATTTTATTTGCACCCTCGATTCAAGGAAAGAACTGGTAGACAAGAGCGTTCAGTTGGCCATCAGAAAAGAGCAATTTTGCTTCAATCTTGTCAGGCTCAACGAAAATAATTTTCTTAAAACAATCAGGGAGAAACTAACCTGGGGATTCGATACAAGGAACAGATGATACAAAATTCTAACATTTATCGGTCCTTTAACGCAGATTCCGGCAAGTAGAGATTATTTTACAGTTACATGCTAAAACCATTGTCCATCCTTTTGCTCTCAATTTATTGTTCTGTGCAGTCGTTTGCTCAGAACAATGCCATTGTGCACGAGGGAGAGTTGGGTATTTCTTTTGGTGCGGCACAGTATTTTGGCGACCTGAACAACCGGAACGATTTTAGCCGGTCAAAACCCGTGCTGGGTCTGTTTTTCAGGAAACAATTTGGAAATTATGTTGCCCTGCGGTTGAGTGGACATTATGCAGAAGTGGGTTATGCAGATGCCTTCAGCAAGATCGAATACCAGCAAAGGAGAAACCTTAATTTTCGGTCGGAGATTTGGGAAATGTCAGTACAAGGTGACTTCAATTTTTTTGAGTTCCTGCCAGGAAACCCTTACTACGCCTTCACGCCATATGTCACATTGGGCATTGGCACCTTCAATTATGATCCGTATACTTACCTCGATGGCGAAAAATATTACCTGCGGAAATTGGGTACTGAAGGACAGGGCAATCCCTTGTACCCAGACAGAAAGCCCTATAGCAACCAGGCATTCTCTTTTCCTCTGGGGATGGGCATCAAATACAACCTGGGCAAAAACATCAACCTTGCTTTCGAGGTTTCACACCGGTTTACCTCTACAGACTATCTTGATGATGTAAGCATGACCTATGCCGGTGAAAGCATCTTTCCTGCCCAGGTGAATGGGAAAACGAATCCTGCTTATTTGCTCCAAGACCGATCGTATGAAACGGGTTACAGAATTGGTGATGCCGGAAAGCAACGAGGGTTTAGCGAGCAAAAAGATCAGTTTCTGTTTGCAGAACTCGCCATTTCCATCTCATTCAGTTCTTACAGGTGCGCAAAACCGAACACTCCCTAAAAAATTGTACCTTTGCTCTCCATGTCGTTAAGAGAACTCATAGACAACGAGCGCGTTCCCAAGCATATTGCCATTATCATGGATGGTAATGGACGCTGGGCACAAGAGCAAGGCCAGGATAGGCTTTTTGGCCATTTCCATGGGGTAGCCAGTGTAAGGGATATTGTGGAAGGCAGTGCTGAGCTGGGTGTCAAGTACCTGACGCTGTATGCATTCTCAACAGAAAACTGGGATAGGCCGGAGCAGGAAGTCACTGGTTTGATGGAATTGCTGGTTGAAACCATCCGCAAAGAAGTGCCCATTCTCAACAAAAACAACATCAGGTTACACGTGATTGGTGAGTTGGGCATGCTCCCAGACCATGCTAAAAATGCCCTCCAGGAAGCTTTTGACCTTACTGCCCAGAATTCAGGCCTTAATCTAGTGCTGGCCCTCAGCTACAGTTCCCGCTGGGAATTGGTGAATGCAGTAAAGAAAATTGCCGAAGATGTAAAGGCAGACAAGCTTGCTCCTTCTGCGATTACCCAAGACACCCTCCAACAATACCTTTCTACCAGTGAATTTCCTGATCCTGAGCTCATGATCCGCACCAGCGGAGAATACCGGATCAGCAATTTTCTGCTTTACCAGCTGGCCTATGCCGAGCTGTATTTCACCCAAACCCGCTGGCCAGACTTCAGAAAAGAGAACCTTTATGAAGCGATTCTTGATTTTCAGAAACGTGAAAGGCGTTTTGGGAAGACAAGTAGTCAGATAATTGATGGTTTAACAAACAATTAGACAAAAACCCGTTATTTTGCCCACCGAAACAAAGATTTGAATGAAGAGGATTTCAACGCTGTTAATTTTATTGGGTTTACTTGTGTTTTCGGACAGCGTTGTTGCTCAAAACGATACCCTCCCAAAAACTTCGGTTGATCCGGCTTTGCTGGCCATTTATAACGCCAAATACCCCCGAAAATACACCATTGCAGATATTCAGGTCAAAGGAAACAAGGCCTTTGATGCAGCCATTGTTGTATCCGTATCAGGAATGGCTGTTGGTGATGAAGTTACGCTTCCCGGTGGGGATGTATTTGCCAAGGCCATTGCCAAGCTCTGGTCCCAGAACATGTTCACCAACATCAACGTCTACATCACCAAGCTGGAAGACAACAATATTTGGGTAGAAATTGATGCTGTGGAGAGGCCCATGCTCGCTGATTTCAAGTTCAAAGGTGTACGAAAAACAGAATCAGATGAGCTGAAAGACAAGGTAGGCCTGTTCAAAACCCGCGTTGTTACAGACAACATGCGTTTGTCTGCCAAGGAAAACATCGTCAAGTATTTTATTGACAAAGGTTTCCAGGGTGCAGCGGTGGCGATTGACGAAACCCCAGATCCCAATTCTCCCGAGAAAGTGGTGCTAACCTTTAATGTTCAGAAAGGAAGCAAGGTCAGGATTTCCGACATCCATTTCTTTGGCAACAAGGCTGCAACAACTGTGCAACTCGAAAAGAAATTGAAAGGCACCAAAGAAACCACCCGGATTACCCTTTATCCAGACAGTGCGGTAAGTCCTTACGGAGCAATTTCTTCCACTTCTTTCAAAGAGTTCATCCAGGAAAAAGGCTACCTCCACCCCACCATGATCAAGGATTTTATTGATCCCTGGTTCAGGTTTAAACTCTTCTCTTCCGCCAAGTTCAACGAGAAAAAATACCAGGAAGACAAGGAAAAAATACTAGAGTACTACAATTCGTTGGGTTACAGGGATGCCGCCATTGCTGCCGATACACAATATTATGACCCTAAGGGTCGCCTCAACATCTCCATGAAAATGGACGAGGGCAACAAGTATTATTTCGGAAAGATGACCTGGAAGGGAAACACAAAATACCCTGACAGCATCCTGAACATCTTGCTCGGTATCCGCCGCGGAGATACCTACAACCTTGACGTGTTGAACAAGAAATTAGGAAAGCAACTCTCTCCGGAAGGTGGTGATATCAGCTCGCTTTACATGGATGATGGATACCTTTTCTTCTCTGTCAATCCTGTAGAAACTTCTGTTTACAACGATACCATTGACCATGAAATCCGCATCACTGAAGGGCCTCAGGCAACCATCAAGAATGTGAACATCACGGGCAATGACAAAACCAAGGAATATGTAATCAGGAGAGAACTTCGTACGGTCCCCGGTGAAAAATTCAGCCGTTCAGACCTGATCCGTTCTCAGCGGGAAATTGTGAATCTTGGTTATTTTGATCAGGAGAAGCTGGGCATGCAGCCTGTTCCCAACCAAGACGATGGTACGGTAGACATCAACTATTCTGTTGAAGAAAAATCCTCAGACCAGCTGGAACTTAGTGCAGGATGGGGTGGTGGAATCGGTCTGACCGGTACGCTGGGTGTAACCTTCAACAATTTCTCCATCAAGAATATTTTCAGGAAAACCTCCTGGGATCCTTTGCCAACGGGCGATGGACAGAAACTCAGTCTTCGTTTTCAATCCAACGGCAGGTTCTTCCGCTCCCTTAATTTCTCTTTCACTGAGCCATGGTTGGGCGGCAAAAAAAGGAATTCATTTTCTTTCAATGTCTTCAATACCAAGTTCACAAATGCCATGAATCCATTCACAGGAATGTTTGATAGGTCATTTGCAGATTCATCTTTCCTGAGTACTTCAGGTGTTACGTTGGCCTTGGGCAAACAGTTGAAGTGGCCGGATGACTTCTTCTCATTGGTTACCTCGTTGAGCTATATACAGTACAATGCAAAGAATTATTCGATTTTCCCCAGTTTCTCAACGGGTGTCTCGAACAACTTCAACCTGAAATTGGCCTTGCAGCGTACTTCCATCGATCAGCCGATATTCCCGCGCAGCGGATCCAATTTCTTGCTCAGTGGAACCTTTACGCCACCATGGTCCTATATCAACGGAGTCAACAAGGCTGATGTATTCAGGCTGGTGGAATACCACAAGTGGAGGTTCAATGGAGAATGGTTTGTGCCGATTGGCAAACCCGCCGGTGAAGACAAGACCAGGCAATTTGTATTGCGGATGGCGGCAAAATATGGCTTCATTGGCAGGTACAACCGCGAAGTGCCCATTTCACCTTTCGAGCGTTTCCAGGTGGGAGATGCCGGTTTGACGAACAATTTTGGGGTGCTTGGCTATGATATCATTGCCCACAGGGGTTATCCGGTCTATGACAATTCTGACCCAACCATCAACCCCGACAAGCAAAATGCACAGAATTTTTTCACGATCTTCAACAAATATACCCTTGAGCTGCGTTATCCTTTCGTTACCAATCCAAGCAGTACCATCTACGGATTGGCCTTCTATGAGGCGGCAAACGGGTGGTTTGAGTTCAAGGAGTGGAATCCATTCAGGTTAAGGCGCGCAATGGGTGCTGGTGTTCGCTTTTTCCTTCCCATGTTTGGTTTGTTGGGATTTGATTACGGAATCGGGTTGGACAGGATAACCAATACCGGGAAACTAAAAGACGCGAGCCGATTTACCTTCATGCTCGGATTTGAGCCAGAATAACAGCAATGGCCCTTCCCTGACTGGTGGGCTGAACATTAAAAAGCAAGTCATGAAAAAACTTTCGTTGCTTATCCTTCTCGCTGCAGTGCTTGGTTTTACAGCAACTGCACAGCGTTATGCCGTGATCGATACCCGTTATATCCTCAGTAAACTCCCTGAGTACACTGAAGCCCAGAAAAAGCTTGACGCTTTCAGTATCCAGTGGCAGCAAGAGATCGACCTCAAGCAGGCCGCCCTGGATCAGCTCTACAGAAATTTTGAATCAGAGAAGGTAATGTTGAGTGAAGACCTGTTGAAAAAAAGAGAAAATGACCTCTTCAACAAGGAAAAAGAACTGCGCGACCTTCAAAAAAAGCGCTTTGGTTTTGAGGGAGATCTTTTCAAAAGAAGGCAGGAACTCGTCAAACCAATACAGGACAAGGTATACAGTGCAGTACAAAAATTGGCATCTGCCAGGCAGTACGACCTGATATTGGATAAAAGTGAAGGAATTACCATTATCTTTGCCGACCCTAAACTGGATAAAAGCGATGATATCCTAAAAGAGTTAACGGGGAAATAAAAAAAGCATATTTTCGAATCAACAAAAAATAAACAAGCAGCAATGAAACAAATCTTAAGCCTTGGTCTGGTGATGATCGCGTTGGTAGCATTCAATCCATTCCTCAATGCACAGAACAAAACAGGATATGTTAGCATAGACGAAGTAGTTCAGCTCATGCCTGATTACAAAAAAGCAACCGCTGAAATGGCACAGTTCGACAGCGCACTTCAAATCAATTATGGCGAAACCTTGAAGGAGTTGAACCGTCAGGACAGCATGTTCAAGGCTGATTCAGTAAAGATGGCCCCCGCTGCCAAGACTGCAAAAAAAGAGCAGATGAAAAAATTGCTTGTAGAACTTCAGGGATATGAGCAGAACTATCAGCAGCAAATGCACCAAAAGCAGGAAGAGTTGATGGCTCCTGTAGCCCAGAAAGCCAACCAGCTGATTGCTGATGTAGCCAAAGCCAACGGATATGGGTATGTATTCAGGAAAGAAGCACTCGTTGTTTCACCTGAAGGGGATGATATCCTACCACTGATCAAAAAGAAATTAAGCGGTGCTGTTGCCCCGGCGCCGAAACCGGCAGCAAAATAAAGGAACTGACCGAAACATTTGTTTCGGTCTTTTTTTGCCCTTGCTTTTCTGGCAAGGGCATTCTCGTGAATAAACGAAAGGAAAATGAAACAAGCCATAGGCATATTTGATTCCGGATTGGGAGGGCTCACGGTGATGAAAGAAATTCACCAACGCCATCCGGAGTATGACTACATCTATCTGGGAGACAATGCCCGCGCTCCTTATGGCCCCAGGGATTTTGAAACGGTTTACCAATACACCCTTGAGGCCGTCCAATGGTTGTTCAACCGTGGATGCCCCCTGGTTATTCTTGCTTGTAATACTGCCTCAGCCAAAGCCCTCCGCACCATTCAGCAAAAAGACCTTGCCGGCATAGACCCCAGCAAAAGGGTGCTCGGTGTGATCCGCCCCACTACCGAAGTGATTGGAGACTATACAGAAACAAAGCATATTGGCATCCTTGGAACACAGGGAACTGTTGATTCCGGTTCTTATGTAATTGAGGTGGGTAAAGCCTTTCCAGATGTGCATGTTCACCAGCAGGCCTGCCCTGCCTGGGTTCCACTTGTAGAATCCGGCGATTACCTGGATTTTAGCATTGCAGACCCCATCATCCGCGATTGTCTGAT
>JBIJAE010000072.1:0-7167 GCA_044345895.1 Chitinophagaceae bacterium | reverse complement strand
CCTCAGCTGTTGAACTTCCCAACGGGAATATACTGATGGTCTCAGGACAAGGTGATGATGCATCTTTGGTCATGTTTAACCCTCGCTGGCTTGAAGAAAAACAACAAAACGATACGTTGGAAAACCTCCATCAATGGACCCTGCATGGATCCAATCCAGGTGATGCGGTGTGGAATTTCCCGATGCTAAAAAAAGGGACGCTTGCGATCAAGGTGATTGCTGATACCAGCATTTCCATCGGGCTGACAGATCATTTTTCAGTGGCATTTGACAGTTTGGCCATGAAGTCATCACCCATTCATTATACCATTGACAAAACAATTTCAACAGAAAAAGAAACAACAATTCGGATAAGTTGGGATGCTACAAAGAATAGGGTTTCAGCACGTGTTGATGGTAAAAAAATCAAGCTCGTTTCATCCGACATCAGTAAAAATAATTTCGGACTGAACTACCTGAGGCTCACTTCCTTTTTGAAGTATCCAATAAAAATTAGTTCAGTCGTTGCCAAAGGACGTTAACAGCGAAGCACTTTTCTCATCAAGATAAAGCATCGCATTTTCATGCAACCTCAATGCCGTTGAAGGATACAAGGCACTGACAGGACTGTTGATGGTATGGCATACGGCTTGTGCCTTGTTGATACCCGGCACCACGCAGAAAATGGATGCCGCCCTCATCAATGCAGGAATAGTAAGGGTGATGGCCGTTTGGGGAACCGCTTCAATAGACGCAAAACAACCATCGTGCACCTGCTGCATCCTTGAGACCTCATCCAATTCTACAAGCTTTACCATAGATGCATCATTAAAATCGGCCACATGTGGATCGTTGAAGGCGATATGGGTATTCTCTCCAATGCCCATGCAGACCAGGTCTACAGGATGGGCTTCAAGCAAGGCAGCATAGCGACTGCATTCTTCTTCAGGGTTGGATGCATTTCCGTTGATATAATGCACTTCATGAAATGGCAGCTTTCCAAAAATGGCCTGGTCTAAAAAATGACCAAATCGCTGTGGTGCAGTTGGCTGTAAGTCAATGTCTTGATGGCTGGAAAGATGGAACAACAGTTCATTTTGTGAAGGAGCGGCAGCAAAAATGATGTTTACAAATTCTTTTGTGTTGAGCAATTGTTGGATCTGCGCTGCTGCATCTTTTGCTGCAGCCTTGCCCATTGCATCTCTTGTAGGATAAACATTGACATGCAGGCGATCTGCATTAAAACTTTGTATGGGTACCATGGTTTGAAATCATAATGTTGTTGATAACTAAGGCAGATGGACAATCTTCCCGGTTTTTGCACTTTCATAAATGGCCAGCACAATCTCAACAGCTTTTCTGCCTTCTACTGCATCAACCATTGGCTGGGCATCGGTTTCAATGGCATGGATCATGTCTTCAATCTGACGCTGGTGGCCAACAAAACTGATGTCGGCCGGATTGGACGCGCCACCGCCATGTGCGAGGGCATTCCCTTTCATGTCTTCATTGAGCTGCTTGTCTTCTTCCCTCATCTCAAGAAATTCCCATTTGGTCAGATTGCTTTCCTGCAGGACTGCCGTGCCGACCGTTCCATTGATCTCGATGCGTTTCAGGTCTCCTGGGAAAATGGCGGTAGAACATTCAATGTTGCCCATTGCACCATTGGCAAACTTCAGGACCGCAACAACCGTGTCTTCCACTTCAATTTCCTTGTGCCTTCTGTTGCCTGCAAAAGCCTGCACCGAGTCAACCTTTCCCATGTACCACTGCAGGAGGTCAACCGAATGGATGCCTTGGTTCATCAAAGCACCACCGCCATCCAATGCGATGGTTCCCCTCCAGGGATTGGACTTGTAATACGCTTCACTGCGGTGCCATTTTACATAGGCATCGCCCAAAACAATATCGCCAAATTTTCCAGTATCCATGGCCTTCTTGAGCAATAGGGCCTGGTCATAAAACCGTGATGGGAAAATCACGCCTACCTTCATCCCTGTCTGCCGGGATGCTGCAATAATGCTATCGCATTTTTCAAGCGTAACTTCCAGCGGCTTCTCCACCAGGCAATGCTTCCCGGCCTGGATGCATTGAAGTGTAGGATCTTCATGCGCCCCGGAAGGGGTGCAAATACAAACAATGTCGATGGCAGGATCCGCCAGCATATCCTCAAGAGCATTAAAGGCCTTGCAATGGTGTTGCGCTGCAAATGCTTCCATTTTTTCTGTTCCCCTGCTGTGCAATCCCACCAATGTTGCGTTGCCGATGGCTCCAATGGCCTTGGCATGCACATGCGCAATCATTCCTGCGCCAATGATGCCAAATCCGAATTTTCTATTGTTCATGCTATGCTGATTATATGGTTATTCTCCTTTTTCTTTCAGGGCCAATATGAGTGCTTCAACTTTTTCAGGCACCTCCTTTGTCAAAAGGCCTGCGCCAATGAATACCAGTGCCGACACCATGGTGGGCAATCCCACTTCCAAGGCGAGGTTGCCCAACTCCAGGTTCTTGGTGATGATGAAAGCAATCAGGCCTGCTACGATGGAGGCAATCGCTGCTCTCGGACCGCAACGCTTGAAGACAGGCAAGAGTCCGAACAGCAAAGGCATCGAGGTTGGCCCAAGCAGGGCTGCAAACCAGTTGACAATCAGCCCCAGCACGCCACCGAAACGCTCGTAGTTCAAAGCAATGACAAGCGTTGCCAAAGTGAAAACAAAAGTGGTGATGCGTGCTGTGCGCAAGGCATATTTGTCGTTGGTGATTTTTTTGGAGAACACAGGAAGGATATCTCTTGTGATGACAGCCGCCACGGTGTTGACATCAGAAGAAGTCATGCCCATGGTTGCAGCAAACAGGGAGGCGATGACCAATCCTATCATGCCTGTGGGAAGCACCTCAAGCATCAGCCAGCCATAGGATTCTGAAGGAACAGTACTTGCAGGAAGCAACAGGGGTGAGGCCCACATGGGAAAGAACAAGATCAGGGGCCAGACCAAATACAAGACCCCTGAAAGCCAGGCTGCCTTGGAAGCTTCTTTTTCAGTGGGTGAAGAAATATAACGGGTGGCCAGGCTCCAGCTGCCTCCATTGTAACTCAGGAAATAAAGGAAGAACATGACCAGCACAAATCCCACCGAGTAGGGTTCATTGAAAAGTGCATGGTGATCGGGTGGAAGCTGCTTCCAGATACCCATGATGGAATCTGTTCCACCCAGCCTGTTCACCACCAGCACAAACATCACAATACCCCCCAGGACCTGCACAATGAACTGTATAAAATCTGTTACAATCACTCCCCACAACCCACCAAACGTAACATAGACAAGGGTTACAACGCCTGAAACCAGAATGCCCGTTTCCATGGGGATGCCCGCAACCACTTTGAGCAGGATGCCTATGGCGGCCCATTTTGCCCCCACATCAAAGACCTTGAGGAGCACGCCATTCCAGGCCACAACCTGTTGGGTAAGCAGGTTGTAGCGGATGCGGAGGTATTCCAGCGGTGACTGGATCTGTAACTGTTTGCGCAACCTGACCCAATAGACCGGAAAGATGCCTGCGGCACCAATGATGACCAACCCTACAGGCAGTGCCCACCAGACAAATATGGTGAAACCGTGTGTGAAGGCAACAGCCGCATAGGCAACAAATACGGCACCGCTATGCCCAGAAACATGATGAGAAATTCCTGCAAGCCACCAGGGCAGTTTTCCCCCTGCAACAAAATAATCTTCTGCATTTTTGCTGCGGTAATAAGACATGATGCCAATCACCAGCATGCTCAGAAAAAACAAGCCGATAACAGCAAGATCGATGGATTGTAACTGCATGAAAAAGGCCTAAGCCATTTGATGAATTATGCTTTTAAAGATAAAGCAAATCACCTTCGTATCCGGGAAAAAGTTTGGCGGTATCCACCACCTTGAGGTGCTTTTTTGCCACTGCACCAAATACAGAACGGAAGTCTGTTGTCACCGGCAAATCCCTGTTGTCTTCCAGCGAGGCCTTGTCCAATGAACCCATCTTGTGGTATACTTTTCCACCTTGAACATCATTGCCCAGTACAAAAAGACAGCTTGCCCGTCCATGGTCTGTTCCTCCGGTTCCATTCTGGTGTACCGTTCTTCCAAACTCAGTCATGGTCATCACGGTAACGTCATCCTGGTAGCCGGCCATGTCTTTCCAGAACGCAGCAATGCTATCGGAAAAATCCTTCAGGTTTCTGGCGAAGGATCCGTTGGTTGTTCCCTGGTTGAAATGCGTGTCCCATCCGCCGGATTCAGCAAAGGCAACTTCCATCCCGATGTTCATTTTTACCAGCATCGCAATTTGTTTCATCGATTTTCCCAAGGGAGAATTGGGATAGATGGCCCCTGGTGCAGGGGTATAATTTTTGACCAGTTTCAGGTCAAGCATTTTCATCGCTTCAAAACTTTCTTTGCCAGATTGCTTCAGCAATTGGTTGGAAGTCTGGTCGTACAATTGTTCAAAAGAGTTTGCCGCCATGTTGCCTGCCAGTGGATTTCCCCTCATCTGTATCATGAACTCCTCCAGGTTGTTGATGGCAAGCGCATCATGATCGCCCTGCATGGCCCTGGGCAAGGCAGCCGTCAGGCTTACTGCACTAAAAGGCGTTGCCTCGTGGCCCGTCAGCCCTATGGCCCTGTTCAGCCAACCACTGGGCGTGTTCTTGCTGTTGGGCGTTCCTGACTCCATATAATCCTGGGCATCAAAATGGCTTCTTGTCTTGTTAGGACTGCCAACACCGTGCACAACCGCCATGCGGCCTTCCGTAAAAAAAGGAGACAGTGAACCCAATGAAGGATGCAGCCCAAATTTTCCATCAAGGTCAAAAAGCTGTCCTTCGGTTTGTGCCGGGCTCATGTACAAACCGGGCCGAAGGAGCTTCAAATTGGGATCGCTGTATGGTGTTACGGCCATCAGTCCATCCATCGCTCCCCGTTGAAAAATGCAGACCAGTGTTTTTGTTTTTTTATACGGAGGGATGATTTTCCGCTCACCAGCAGCTGCAGTAATAAAGGAAGGGATGCCGCCCAACCCAGTGGCGAAAACCGCCATAGCACCTGATTTCATGAAAGCTCTTCTGTTGGCCATAGCAAGTATTTATTTTCTTTGAAATTCGGGTGAACCAATGATGATGCCCACTACATGGGCCACTTGTCCTGCAGCCGCCATTTCTGGTGCAGGCATTTGCTTTCCTTTTCCCTTGCCCATCTTCGCTGTCATCGCATCGTCCATCATGTCCCCAGCTCCCAACTTGTCTTCCTCAATACTTGTCGGAGGTTGCGTTGAAGCCAATGCTTTGTCCAGCCTGGCTTGTAGCGCTTCATCGCGCACAAGGCTTGTGAGGCGGCTGATGTTTTCTTTTTGATTTCTGCCAGGCAGTAATATGGCACTGTAGGTCTGCAGGGCATCGTCCACACTTTCAGGTTCATGGTTGTTGTTCAACGCAAGGAGGTTCATGCCAACACCCGGAATACGCTGGGCAGCGATGGCCAAGCCAAAATTCATCCTGTTCAATAATGAGCCGGTATTGACCCAAAAAGAAGCCTTGTCAGGAAAACCTGTTGGGGCTGCATAACTGTAGATTTTCTGCCCCATCCTGGTACACCAGTCATAGAGCTGGTTGGGATTCCTCAGGTCTGCATTGGTGGCCCTAAGGGTACTGACCACCAGTTCAAACGGTGATTTTATTTTGCTGCGCAAGACTTCTTTTTTCCAGAATTCCCTGCTGTTGAGCATGGCAATCATGGTCTGCTTGATGTCTCCGCCTGTTTTGGTGAAGACATCTGCCATGGCTGTAATCAAGGTGGCAGAGGGCGTGTCACATACAAACCGAGTTGCAATTTTTTTACAGATGAATTTTGAGGTAGAAGGATGTGTGGCCAACTGGTGCAACACCTCCAGCCCCTCATTCAATCCGCCATTCGAAGGGTATTTTTTTCCGAGCACAGTTTTCTCCTGCTGGTCGTGTCGAACAGCCAAAAACAGAAAATCACCTTCGGTAGTTGCCATGTTTTTGCCCAGCCTTGACTGCTGCATTTTTGCCAATCTTTCTCCATAGCCATCTTTCATCATCGGCCGGACGGTCCATCCTGTCAAGGCCCTGGCCACTTCAGTTACATCGGCCTGCACATAACCACCATCAACGCCCAGGGTATGGAGTTCCATCACCTCTCTGGCATAATTTTCATTCAGTCCGGCCTGCTTCTTCAATTTACTGTTGGCAGGAGCCATTTTTTTGATGCGCTGGTTCATCGCATTGTTATCGCTTCCGCTGCTGGCGTTGTCGAGGTAATAAAGCATGGCAGGATGTTGGGCAGTAGCCTTGAGCAGCGATTCAAATTTCCCCAAGGTATGCGGACGGATGGCATCCCTTTCATACGTAAGCACATAGGGCTGTGACTGGCCTTTTGTAACCGATACATTGAAATGATTGAACCAGAAATCAGTCATCAGTTCCTGCAACTGATTTTCACTGTACACTGCCCGGATCAGTTTTTGGGCAACCAGCTGCCTGTTCAGTTCCTGAGGAAGCTTCAGGCCTTTTTCCTGCATCAGCTTCAAGAGGTCTTTCCGGTAATCCGCCTTTTCCAGTTTGGCCATGGAGTCCCGGCTGAGGGTGCCATTTCTTTGCATCATCCTCACTACCTGACCGGCATTGAGGTACCTGTTGACAATGGTTTCATTGTCCAGCGACAATGCATCATATCCTGATAATCTTTTTTCAAGCTCAGTGTCTGGCAAAGATTGTTCAAGTTGTTGCTGCACCCATTTTTCAAGCCCTGTTGACAACAGCTTTTCAACTCCACCGGGGCGGGCCCCAAAACTCAGCCTGCTCAGCAAATGTTCTGCTGCTTCACGTTCGCTGAGTCCTTCTTTCCGGTAAGGCATTTGAAGGCGTTGATCACTGTTGAATTGTTCAACAGTAAAGGCCAACGACAGGATAACACATAGCAACAGGATATAACGCATAGGACATCAGTTGAAATAGTAAGACTGAAGTTACATTGATTGGTTTAATGTGAAACCACCGGATTAACGAAGTAAATAGGTATACGCATTTTTTTCGACCGATGATGTTCACCAATTTTATCTCAAAACACCATAGGAAGGCTTTGATTTGGTGCTTCCTCGACTTGTGGATACTTTTGCAACCATGAA
>JBIJAE010000071.1:0-7291 GCA_044345895.1 Chitinophagaceae bacterium | reverse complement strand
ATCCGCTTAAAACAGGGAATCAAAGGTTAGGCACTTCATTTCCTTCTCTTAACAGGGCTGATAGCTACCTTTTCAGCCTGGTGATCATCAACAATCCATCTTTTGATGTAAACAAGGCCATTCGTGCCTGGTATGCACTCATGACCTATTTTCTCATTCTGGATGACTTGGCAGACATCCGTGAGGATTTGTTGAACGGCGAGGAGAATGTATTGATTGATGCAGGTTTAGATGAATCAGGTGCAGAGAAAGTAATGGGGATGATTGACGAAAGCATCGCAACCATGAACCTTGTCAATCCAGTAATGGCCAACAGGATTGAACACAAAAAAAGCCTGATCAACCTGCATGAAATCATCAGGTCAATCAGGCAGTCTGCCAAAAGCTGATACTGGGCTTCCTAATTAAAACGGAAGATCATCCGATTCAGCTCCACCTGCGCCAGTTGCATCAGCTCCGCCTGAATCACTTCGGGAACTTCCCAGCAGTTGCACATTCAATACACGAAGCGTAAGTGATGTACCTGCTGTACCATCGTTTTTGGTATAGCTCCTCACTTCTGGTGATCCTTCTGCATAAACAAGCTGTCCCTTTTTCAGATAGGGTGCAACAGCAGTTCTTTCCGTCCAGTAGGCGCAATCCACCCAAATGGTTCGCTCTACTTGATTTCCAGACGCGTCCTTGTACTTTTCACTGTGGGCCACGCTGAAGTTGATCACGTTTTTTCCATTCACGACATTCGTGGTGCAATCCTTGCCCAAATGTCCAATTACCTGTAGTTTTATCATACTGATTGATTTTGTTAGAACAAAGTTCTATCAAAGTAAAGGCAAAAGAAGGTGTAAAACACAGCAATTGAACGAGAGTTTTCGACCAATTTCATGTTGTTTTACCGCTATTGCTCCAAGATTTTGTTGAAGTGCTTCTGAAAATTCACAGTAATTTTATTGCATGGAAAAATTGGTTGATTATGCAGTGCTGGTTGCATTGGTTGAACAGGTATTCATGGCCATGGGATGCCCCCCAGACCAGGCAAAAACAGGTGCAAAGGCACTTGTGTCAGCAGACCTTCGGGGAATAGATTCACATGGTGTAGCAAGATTGTCTGGATACATCAGGTTGTGGGAAGCGAAAAGGGTTAATGCTGCTCCCAATATTGCCATCATCCATGAAACGCCTTCTACTGCTGTCATGGATGGCGACCAGGGACTGGGGCTCGTTGTTGCGCCTGCAGCCATGGAAGTGGCCATTGCCAAAGCGTCACAAGTAGGTACGGGTTGGGTGAGTGTGAGCAACAGCAATCATTTTGGCATTGCGGCATTCCACGCCATGAAGGCACTGGAGAAAGACATGATCGGCATCGTGATGACCAATGCCAGCGCCCTTGTGGCACCTACTTTTTCCAAGGAGAGGATGTTGGGCACCAATCCCATCTGTGTAGCAGTTCCTTCTGGTGATGAGCCGCCATTTGTGGCAGACATGGCAACCACTACAGCCGCCAATGGAAAGCTTGAGATTTTGCAGCGGAAGCAATTGGAGGCTCCTCTGGGCTGGATACAGGATGCAGAGGGTAATCAGGTCACTGATGCACATGCGTTGAAAAATGGAGGTGCCCTGTTGCCGCTGGGGGGCAACAGGGAGCAGGGCAGTCACAAAGGGTATGCACTTGGCTCCATCGTGGATATTTTTTCTGCTGTTTTGAGTGGGGCCAATTTTGGTCCCTGGGTACCACCTTTCCCGGCCTATGTTCCCATGCCAGACAATCAACCCGGAAAAGGCATTGGTCACTTTTTTGGGGCCATGAGAATTGATGCCTTCAGAAAATCGGAAGATTTTAAAAGGGACATGGATCTTTGGATCAGGCGGTTCCGGGCTTCCGAGCCAATTGCTGCAGACCAGCCAGTACTGATTCCGGGAGATCCTGAGCGTGCCATGGAGCAATACCGTCGCATACATGGCATACCACTTCTTGAAGTAGTTTGGCAGGACCTTTTATTGATTGCTGAAAAATTCAATATCAAGTTTTAACTTCGCGCACACGCAAACAACAACGCATGAAAATAATGAAGTTCGGAGGAACCTCCGTTGGAAAGCCCGAAAGAATGTTTCAGGTAAGAGACTTGATTACCCGCGACAATGAGCCCAAGATTGTTGTCTTGAGTGCGCTGAGTGGAACAACCAATGCCCTGGTAGCCATCGGTGATGCCATGGCTTCAGGAGATAAGGAGAAAGCCAAAAATGCCATCGATACACTCCATGCCCATTATGGTGTTTTCATCAATGCTTTGCTTGAAAAAGATGCCACCAGGGAAAAGGCTGTTGCCAGCATCAATGAGCATTTTGAATTCCTCAACATCATATTGAAAATTTCTTTCAATGAGGCGCTCAACAAGGATATTCTTGCCCAGGGAGAATTGATGAGTACCAAGTTGTTTTCGTATTATCTGGAAGAGAAAGGGCAGGCCCATGTATTGCTTCCTGCACTTGATTTCATGGCCATTGATGCCAATGATGAGCCGCAGGTACTTGCCATCAGGACAAAGCTGTTGAAAGCACTTGAAGGACATCCTGGGATGCCTATTTTCATTACACAAGGATACATTTGCAGGAATGCAAAGGGTGAAGTGGATAACCTCAAACGGGGCGGCAGTGACTATTCTGCATCCTTGATTGCTGCTGCAATTACTGCTACCGTTTGTGAAATCTGGACCGATATCGATGGGATGCACAACAATGATCCAAGGGTAGTTGGTACTACCCGCCCAATTGAGCAATTGAGCTTCGACGAGGCGGCTGAATTGGCCTATTTTGGAGCAAAAATCCTTCATCCTGCTTCCATTTGGCCTGCACAGCAGTACAATATTCCTGTGAAGTTGTTGAATACAATGGAGCCTGAAGCGAAAGGTACCATCATCCTCAAGGAACCTGATGGGAATGGCGTGAAGGCAGTTGCGGCAAAGGATGGTATCGTAATGGTGAAAATAAAAAGCAGCCGCATGTTGCTGGCCTATGGATTTCTGAGGAAAATCTTTGAGGTGTTTGAAAAATACAAAACATCCATTGATATGATCACAACATCTGAAGTGGCCGTATCGGTTACCATCGACAATACTACAAACCTTGATCAAATTTCCAAGGAGCTTCAACCATTGGGTGAACTAGAGGTGCTCACTGATCAAACCATCGTTTCTGTGGTTGGCAACAAACTCACCCATCAAGATCAGCTGATGACAAAGATGTTTGATTCGCTTGCGGGTGTACCAGTGAACATGGTTAGTTATGGAGGTAGTTTACACAATGTCTCGATCCTTGTTCCTACTTCGTTCAAGAATGACACGCTAAAGGTTTTGAACAAGGGCCTGTTTGGGCTCGACTAACATCCAATCATCAAATGATCAGCATGGCATCTCCATAGCTGAAGAACCGGTACTTGTCTTTGATGGCCTTTTTGTAAGCCTCCATTGTGAGTTCATAGCCTGCAAATGCACATGCCATGATCAGCAGGGAAGTTTTAGGAAGGTGGAAGTTGGTGATCAATGAATCACAGATGGAAAACTCATATGGCGGATGTATGAAGATATTTGTCCAGCCTTCTGAAGGTTTCAGCATTTTATCTGCAGTAAATGTACTTTCCAATGCCCTCATGGTTGTAGTGCCTACAGAGCAAATTCGGTGTCCTTCTGATTTTGCCTTGTTCACTATTTTACAGGCTGTTTCATCAACCCTGTAATACTCAGCTTCCATTTTATGTTTGCTCAGGTCTTCCACTTCAATGGCCCTGAACGTTCCGAGTCCGGTGTGTAGGGTTGTTTCTGCAAAACGGATCCCTTCAATTTCCAAACGCTTGATCAACTCAGTTGAAAAATGCAGGCCTGCGGTTGGTGCTGCAACAGCGCCCTCGTGCTTTGCATAAACGGTTTGGTACCTTTCCCTGTCCAGCTCATCTGGCTTCCGTTTGATGTATTTGGGCAATGGCGTTTCACCAAGTGAGTTGAGTACCAGTTTGAAGTCCTCATCTGAACCTTCAAACAAAAAACGGATGGTCCTGCCTCTTGAAGTTGTGTTGTCAATTACCTCAGCAATCAATTCATCCGCATCCCCAAAATACAGCTTGTTGCCCACACGAATTTTTCTTGCGGGATCAACAATAACATCCCATAACCTGTTCTGTTTGTTCAACTCTCTCAAAAGAAAAACCTCAATCTTGGCACCGGTCTTTTCTTTGCGTCCGTACATCCTGGCAGGGAATACCTTGGTATTGTTTACCACGAAAACATCTTTTTCCTCAAAATAGTCAAGTATATCCTTGAAGGTTTTGTTCTCAATCAGACCAGTGTCTTTGTGAACAACCATAAGCCTTGAATCCTCTCTTCTTTTGGTGGGTGTCTGTGCAATGAGGTTGAGGGGGAAATCGAACCTGAATTGGGATAGTTTCATGCTGTAAATATTTATTTTGCCTGAAAACAAATCCCGGTGACCGGCCCTAATAGGGAGTCACATCCATCAAACCTGATCTTACGGCACCAGACTTGTTTTGGCATTAAGGTTGCAAAATTACAAAAAAAATACGGTATTCTCCGATGAAGGGGTCTGCTTTTTACACCAGTTATGAACCACTAAGACCCTAAAACTTGAGGTGCCGCACTGTTTGGCCGTTGTTGATCAGTTGTTTCAGTGAGTCTATGCCTACCTTAAGATGCGATTCTACAAAATTTGCCGTAACCTGTTTATCACTTTCCTCTGTTTTGACCCCCTCAGGGATCATGGGTTGGTCGCTGACAAGGAGCAGGGCACCGGTGGGTATTTTGTTGTAAAAGCCTACGGAAAATATGGTAGCAGTTTCCATGTCAATGGCATATGCCCTGACTTTTTGCAGATAGTTTTTGAATTCCTCGTCGTGTTCCCAAACCCTTCTGTTGGTTGTGTAGACGGTCCCGGTCCAATAGTCAAGTTCATGTTCGCGGATGGTGGTTGAAATTGCTTTTTGCAAGGCGAAGGCTGGCATGGCGGGTACTTCTGCGGGGAAGTAGTCGTTTGAGGTTCCTTCGCCCCTGATCGCGGCAATCGGTAGTATCAGGTCGCCAATCTTGTTTCTCTTTTTTAGCCCCCCACATTTTCCCAAAAACAAAACGGCTTTGGGATCAATGGCGGTAAGAAGGTCCATGATGGTAGCTGCTGTGGGGCTGCCCATACCAAAATTGATGATGGTGATGCCGTCGAAAGTAGCGCATTGCATGGGTTTGTCACGTCCAACAACCGATACATTGTTCCATGTTGCAAAAAGTTCTACATATCTGCTGAAGTTGGTCAGCAGGATGTATTGCCCAAATTGTTCTATGGCCATTCCGGTATACCTTGGAAGCCAGTTCTTGACGATATCTTCCTTGCTGTTCATGTTTCAAGTTGTTCTACTTCGAAATTACTGATTACTTTGCATGCATGATCAATTTGAAATTTCCCGAACCTGATTTCAAGATCCGCGAGCAGGGTGGGCAACCAGAAATTTTTGACGGGATTCGTCAGAAATGGGTTTCCCTTCAGCCGGAAGAATGGGTGAGACAGAATTTCATTTGTTGGATGACCAAGGTGGCAGAAATTCCATCCCATGCTATTGCTGTTGAAAAAGGATTGCGCCTGGGGAATTTGATGAAACGCTTTGATTTACTGGTCTTTGACTCCAATACCCAGCCCTGGATGATGATTGAATGCAAGGCTGCCAATGTTCCATTGAAAGCGCCTGCTTTAATGCAAATTCTTTCCTACAACCTCGCCATTCCGGTTCCCTACCTTGTTGTTACGAACGGCATAGAATGCCATGTTGCAGACAAAAAAAAAGAGATACCTGAATGGCTCTCTTTTTTTCCAAAACATGAGTAAGCATATTTTCTATGGGAAAATTCCCAGCTCCAAGTAGCTGGTTCCCACCTTGTTGATGGCCACTACGAAAGCAGCTGTTCTCATGTCTCTGATTGTCGGATTTTGTTTCCAGCAATCTAAAATCTCATTGGTGGCCTTTATCATGGTATCTTCCAATCCACTCCTGACCAGGTCTATCTCATCTGGTCCATGAACAATCAATTTTTTTTGTTCATCGCTGATTTTATTTCCCGTCATTATTTCAAGCTGGGATACGATATTGGCATTTTGGTTTTCCATGAATCTTTTTTCGAGACGGCCATAGGAAACATGGCTGAGGTTTTTCAACCATTCAAAATAAGAAACAGTAACACCACCAGCATTTAGATACATGTCAGGCACTACAAGAACTCCTTTGTTGATAAGGATTTCATCTGCCTCAGGTGTCAACGGTCCATTTGCTGCCTCGCCAACAATCTTTGCCTGAACCCGATCAGCGTTTTCAGCATTGATTACATTCTCGAGTGCCGCAGGAATGAGGATGTCGCATGGGGCTTCCAGCGCATCTGTATTTTTGTTGAAATTGGTCGCTCCAGGGAAGTCAAGGATTGATCCTGTTTTTTTTCTGTGTTGGAATACAGCCTCTATATCAAGTCCATTTTCATTGTAGATGGATCCCTCATATTCGGCCAGACCAACAACCAACGCACCACCTTCCTGAAAGAATTTGGCTGAGTGATAACCAACATTTCCGAGTCCTTGCACAATTATTTTTTTCCCAGCAAGTCCTGTTTCCAAACCAAGTTTGGCCATTACCTCTGGATTGTTGCAGACTTCCCTGATACCAAAGAAAACACCAAGGCCAGTGGCCTCCCTTCTTCCTCTTACCCCTCCTTGTGTGACAGGCTTTCCTGTGACACAGCCCAATGCTTCCACTTCTCCGGGGTGCATCGCTATATAGGTATCCAGGATCCATGACATTTCTCTTTCACCTGTTCCGTAATCAGGTGCGGGAACATCTTCACCGGGGCCAATGAATCTTTTCTTGATCAATTCACTGGTATACCTTCTGGTGATGCGCTCGAGGTCATAGGCACTGTATTTTTTAGGGTCGATGGTGATACCACCTTTGGCACCTCCAAAGGGTACGTTCACGATGGCACATTTGTAGGTCATCAGTGCAGAAAGGGCCATCACTTCATCGAGGTTAACCATTTCGCTGAACCTGATTCCTCCTTTGCAGGGAAGTTTATGGTGTGAGTGTTGAACCCTGTAGGCCTTGATTACTTCTACCTTGTCTCCGATTTTTACAGGGAAATGCATGCGAAGTACGCTGTTGCATTGCTTGATTTGTTCGAGAATTCCTTGATCAAATTGGGTGTATTGAGCGGCTTTGTCAAAACTCTTACAAACGGCATCAAAAAAACTGTACTCA
>JBIJAE010000070.1:0-7310 GCA_044345895.1 Chitinophagaceae bacterium | reverse complement strand
CAGCAGTATTGAGCATTGCGGCAGCCATGCCACTCCTGTTGCCGCTTCTGCAACAGGTGATGATCACCTTATTTTTCTTTTTCAACTCTGCTGTTTTGTTTTTGATTTCATCCAAGGGGATATTGATGGACCCCTTGATGTGACCGCTGTTGAATTCGCCAGGTGTGCGAACATCCAGGATAATAGCGCCGGCTTTAACAAGTGAAGCAAAGTCTACTGTCGGACCGGAAGAAAACATGTTTTTTATAAAATCGATCATGTTGTTTGTTTTTATTCGTTATGAATGATAAGCCTAAACCCTTAAACCCCTACACCTCTAAACCTCTACACCCCTAAACCTCCACCGCATTCCCCAACGCCATCCACTCATTCATGCTGGCTGAGTAATTGAGCACGTTGGTATAACCTGCTTTGGCGAGCAAAGAATATCCGATGGTTGCACGGTCGCCACCCTGGCAGTGAATCACCACTTTTTTATCCTTGCTGACCTTATCGAGGTTGCCCATCAGGGTTCCTACAAAAACATGGTCTGCCCCTTTAACATGGCCGCTTTTGAATTCTGTTGCATTGCGCAGGTCTACTACCTGAACATTGGGCTCCTCGAGGATGGTTTTGAATGATTCAATATCAATCACCGGAACGGTGTCGAGCTGTCCGCCCTGATCGGCATAGGCTTCGGTTGATGGAACATAACCCATGATGTTGTCAAGACCGATGCGCATCAGTTTGCGGGTGAGGTCGTCCAGCTGGGATTCATCGGCCAGCAACATGAACTGTTCTTCATAGTTAAGGAACCATCCGGCCCAGGTGGCAAAGGCATTGTTGCCCTGGATATTGATGCTCCCTGGGATAAATCCTTTTGCGAATTCAGCTTTGTTGCGTGCATCAATCAGTTTGACGCCTTTGCCCATGGCTTCCATCATCTCATGGTTGCTGAGTTGTTTCAATTTTGGTACTGAGGTAAGCAAAGGACGATCAACCTTGTTCAGCTTCTTCATCATCGCAAAATACTTCGGAGGTTCAGGCTGATCTTCCAACAAGAACTTCGTGAATCCATTCTCATCATTCCCAAAACGGAAGGCCCAGTTCCGCACTTTTTCATATCCTACTGTTGTGCTGGGAACCGCGCCCAACGACTTTCCACAAGCAGAACCTGCACCATGACCAGGCCATACCTGAATATAATCCGGAAGTTTGGCAAAGCGGTCAATGGATTTGAACATCTGGTGTGCACCTGCATCTGAGGTACCAGTGATGCCAGCTGCTTTTTCGAGCAGGTCAGGGCGACCAATGTCTCCAACAAATACGAAGTCTCCGGTAAAGAACATGACGGGTTCTGCACTAGCCGGTGTATCCGTCAACAAAAAGCTGATGCTTTCGGGTGTATGTCCGGGCGTGTGTAGGGTTTCCATTTTCAGGTTGCCCACCATAAAGGTTGTGCCATCCTTCAACCCGACATGGTCGAATTCATACTCCCATCCTGGACCACCTTCATCCGATAGATAGAGTTTGGCACCGGTGAGGGCAGCAAGCTCGCGTGAACCAGAAAGGAAGTCTGCATGGATATGTGTTTCCAACACATGGGTGATGGTCATGTTGTTTTGCTTTGCGATGTCAAGGTAGGTATCCACATCGCGTTTTGGATCGATGACAGCGGCAACGCCTGCTTTTTGACATCCAATGAAATAACTGGCTTGGGCAAGGGTTTTGTCGTAAACGTGTTGAAAAAACATGGCTTTGATTTTAGTATTTGAAATGAATTTATTAGACGGTTAATGTGTGCGTATTGTTACTTTACTTGACTGTTATTTGAAAAAAAGCTCATTTAAAATTATGTAAATGCCCATTACCAAAACGAACCAGCCAAATCCTTTTTTGAGGCGCTCAGCCGAAACTTTCTTGCTCATGGCATTGCCAATAAAAATACCGACAATGGCCAGTGCGGCTACAGACAATAGCAGGTTCCAGTCCATGGTTTGTTTACCAAGGTCGCCGGTGAAACCGATGAGTGACTTGGCTGCGATGATCATCAGCGATGTGCCGATGGCCTGCTTCATCGGAAGCTTGCTGAACAGCACCAGGGCCGGGATGATCAGGAATCCGCCGCCGGCGCCAACCAATCCGGTCAACACGCCTACAATGGCGCCTTCCAGCAGAATCATCGGGTAATTGAATACCTGGGGTCCTTCTTCTTTCGCCTCATTGTTGTTGCTGCGAATCATGGAAACAGATGCAAAAACCATGAGCACTGCAAAAATCATCATCATCATCAATGCTTTGGTCATTTCAAAAGACCCAATGGTGAAAATGGTGGATGGGATGGCAGGAACGATGAATGCACGGGTTGCATAAACTGCAGCGATGGAGGGTATTCCAAAAATGATGGCCGTCTTAAAATTGATCTCGCCATTTTTGTATTTTGGGAAAACACCTACCAGGCTGGTTGACCCAACAATGAACAATGAGTATGCCGTTGCCATCACAGGGTCAACACCAAAAAGATAAACCAGTACAGGAACGGTCAGAATAGATCCGCCGCCTCCGATGAGGCCCAGTGAGATACCGATTACCAGTGAAGCCAAATATCCAATTATTTCCATGTGTTGAGTTTCGTAATGCAAAGATGAAAGATGTATCAGACAATGAGTGTGACGGATGTCACGGAATTAAAAATCAATTTTTGATGCCCCAGAAACGAACAACAGCCCCTTTACCGGCGTGGTAAGCACCTTCATTCAATGTTGTTTCTTGCTCCACAAGTTCCCGGATTTCAAATCCTTCGAAATCCTGCTGCAGATCGGCAGCAGCATACAGCATGGACAAGTCTCTGGGGCCTCCCACAGCAGGATTCTCTGTATTGTAATTCAAATGATTTTTATTGAAGCCCTCCAGGATCAGATGGCCACCCGTTTTCAAAAAACGGGCCAATTGTTTATGATAAGCAGATCTCAGGCTTTCATCAAAGTGTGCAAATACAAGCGCAATGGCATCAAAGAAATCAGGCAGGTATTGAACATCCTTCATTTCAGCAATCGCATAATCAACCCTGACTTGTTTTTCAGCGGCTAGATGTTCTGCCTTGCGTTTCCCTTCTTCGCTTATGTCAAAAGCAAAAACTTCCCAGCCAAGTGATGCTGCAAAAACAGCATTTCGTCCTTCCCCTTCTGCAGGCAAAAGAATTTTTCCTGGCTTTAATCCAGTTAAGACCGATTTGAAGTATTCGTTGGGGTCCTTTCCGAAGGCGTATGCTGATTCCTTATATCGTTGATCCCAAAATGTTTTCATGTTTGATATGTTTTGAACGGGGTTCATTGCCTGTTTGTTTTGATGTTTAGCAGGAAACAAAACTATTGGGAAGGTTTTGAGAAAAACGTGACAACTATCACAGGAATATGATTTTAATCATGAATAATATTGTTGCAACGTATGAATTTTGCAGTTTAATGAATACCATCAAAAATTAACACACATGAAAGTAGAGCAAATTTACACTGGCTGTTTGGCACAAGGCGCTTATTACATCGAGAGTGAGGGTGAGGTTGCGATTGTGGATCCACTGCGCGAGGTGGAGCCCTATATCAAAAAGGCTGCATTGGAAGGAGCGAGAATCAAGTATGTACTGGAAACCCATTTCCATGCAGATTTTGTGTCCGGCCATCTCGACCTCTCGCAAAAGACTGGCGCTGAAATTGTGTTTGGCCCCAATGCTGCACCATCATTTCCGATCCACGCTGCAAAAGATGGTGAAATCCTTTCGCTGGGAAACACCAAAATAAAAGTATTGCATACGCCTGGCCATACCATGGAGAGCACCTGTTATCTGTTGATGGATGAGGAAGGAAAAGAAAAGGCCCTGTTCAGTGGTGACACCCTTTTCATTGGCGATGTAGGCCGCCCAGACCTTGCACAAAAAGTAAAGGCAGAACTAACCGAAGACATCCTTGCTGGACATCTTTATGATTCGCTCAGAAACAAGATCATGCCTTTGGCAGACGATATCATTGTTTATCCTGCACATGGCGCAGGATCGGCCTGCGGCAAGAAAATGAGCAAGGAAACAACTGATACGCTAGGTCACCAGAAAAGAACCAATTATGCACTGGATCCGGCCCTGAGCAAGGAGCGTTTCAAGGCGGTTGTTCTAGAAGGACTGGTTGCTCCTCCAGGTTATTTTCCTTTGAATGTGTTGATGAACATTCAGGGGTACGACAGCATTGACAAGGTTTTGGAAAGGGGGCAACACGCGCTCAGTCCGGATGCTTTTGAAGCGGCTGCCAATGAAACCAGTGCCCTGATCTTGGACACCAGAAAAGCTGAGGAATTTGCGAAAGGCTTTATTCCCAACTCCATCAATATTGGCATCGATGGGAGTTTTGCACCTTGGGTTGGAATGATGATACCCGATATCAAACAAGAGATATTGTTGGTCACCGAAGAAGGCAGGGAAGAAGAAGCGGTTGTGCGCTTGGCCAGGGTAGGATACGATTTCACCATTGGTTACCTCAAAGGTGGTTTCAATGCATGGAAAAATGCAAAAAAAGAACTGGACCATATTGAGCAGGTGACGCCAAACGAATTGGCTTCGATCATTGAAACTGATCCGCATGCCCATATATTGGATGTCAGAAAACAATCTGAATATTCCAGCGAGCACCTGTTGGATGTCAAAAACACACCACTGGATTTTATCAACGAGAGCATGGCACAGATAGACAAAAGCAGGAAGCATTATGTGCATTGTGCTGGCGGATACCGGTCCATGATTTTTATCTCCATTTTGAAGGCCAGGGGTTTTGACAACCTTGTTGATATCAAGGGAGGATTCAATGCCATCAAGGAAAGCGGAAAATTCACCTTGTCAGATTATGTCTCTCCCACCACAATGTTGTAATTTGTGCAAAAGACAACATGAAAAAAGGAATAGTAGCCTTGCTGTTGAGCATGATAGTTTTGGCAGGATTTGCGCAGGAAAAAAAGTTGAGCGTGGTTTGGGACCTTTCCAGTGCCGACACTACCATTCAGGCCGCAGTGTTTCGCCAGATCAACAACGCAAGGGCCCAGGTGCCAGACTTGCAGGTAGAAGTTGTTCTTCATGGTCAGGCCATATTTGCCGTGATGAATGATTCACTTCAGTTTGCCTCGAGGGTTAAGCTGGCAAAGGAAAAAGGGGTTACACTGGCCGTTTGCAACAATTCACTGAAGCGCCTGAAAATTGATCCCTCCAAGTTGATGCCTGAAACCACAGTTGTTCCCAGTGCTGTTGTTGAGTTGATCAAAAAACAGGCAGAGGGTTGGAGCTATCTCAAGGCAAGTCATTGATCGGCCTACTACATTTTGTGCAATCGTTTGCGCATGAAATTGACCAGATACTTGGGTAAGTTTGCACAAGTTGTTTAAAATATTCTTTCCTCACAGGAAGACGAAATCTAGCAACGATGGTTGATAAACGAGGGCGCTTTCCAGCGCCCTCTCTGTTTATTGTGCTTTTTTAATCTTGGGGTCGATGAATTCCCAATCCATGATATGGGGGTGAACATGTTCCCTCTTGGCAATGTCCATCATTTCTTTGATGATGTCTGGATGTGCAGCAGCCACATTGTTTTTTTCATACCGGTCTGTCTCCATGTTGAACAATTCCCAAGCGCCTGAAGGATCTTTTCTGACGTTCCTCTTGATGCCTTTCCAGTTGCCAATCCTTACAGCCAGCTGGCCCCCATTTTCAGGATACTCGAAGTAAAAGAAGGGATGATTTTTTTGTGCAGCGGCCTGGCCCATCAACGTTGGCAACAAGGAAATACCATCCAGGTTGGGAACTGGTTTACCTGTCAAAGCTGCAAGGGTTGGCATGATATCATATTGTACCGATGCATGGTTGGAAACAGTATTGGGTGCAATTTTCCCCGGCCATCTTGCGATAAAGGGTACGCTGATGCCGCCTTCGTAAAGTTCCATTTTCAATCCCCTCAATCCTGCAACGCTGTTGAAAAATTTGGAATCTACACCGGCAGAAAAAGTAGCCCCGTTGTCGCTGGAGAACATGATGATGGTATTCTGGTCAAGCCCCAATTTTTTGATTTTTTCCATGATGATGCCCACCTGGTCGTCCAGGAAGGTAATCATGGCGGCATAGGTAGATCGCGGGTATTTTGAGGCGGCATATCCCTTTTCTCCGTAGTATGGCTGCTCCTCAAACAAACCGATGTATTTTTTTACGTACTCATCGGGTGCCTGAAGTGAAAGATGCGGTAAGGTATAAGGCAGGTAAAGGTAAAATGGCTTGTTCTTGTTGTTGTCTATAAAGCCCAGCGCTTTTTCAGTCATTTTTGCCGGAGCATAATCATTGCCTTTGTAGTAATTGAAGTCTGCATCGGTAGCATGGGCCATATCCTTGATGGGTTGGTGAACATTGATGAAATGGTTGTTCAGGGTATCCCATTTGTCGTTTTCCCAAAGATGGGTGGGATAAAAATTATGGGCCTGTTTTTGGTCGAGGTAGCCATAGTAATAATCAAAGCCATGCTTCAACGGACTGCCTGTTGTTCCGGTGGCCCCCAAGCCCCATTTTCCAACCAGCGCAGTACTGTATCCCCTTTCTTTCAGCATTCTTGCAACAGTATAGGCGCCTTCATGCAAGGGCATTTGTCCGCCTTCTTTGTCGTCATCAAATCCCCCCATTTCATAGTTGCCGCGGATATAGGAATGGCCGGGGTGTTTGCCTGTCATCAACATGCAGCGCGATGGTGCGCAAACGGGCGCACTGCTATAATGTTGTGTGAACCGCATTCCCTCTTTTGCCATGCGGTCGAGGTTGGGGGTTTTGATTTTCGTTTGTCCATAGCTACCCAACTCCCCATAGCCCAGGTCATCTGCGTAAATATAGATGATGTTGGGTTTGGAGGTCTGTGCAGTGAGGGATGAAACCATCAACAGGAAGGCGAAAGAAAATAATTTTTTCATCTGAGTTGTTTTGTACTGTGGATCACAAGGGTTGCCGGAACTTCCTCGTGATAGAAAAGATCTTTTGGGTGTTCCTCTTTCATGGTGCGGATCATGGTTTCCATGGCTTGCTCACCTTGTCCGTAGGGGTATTGTTCCACCGATAAAAGGGGCGGGAAGGCAGTATAATCAGTTATTGACAGGTTTGAGTAGCTGACAAATGCAATGTCTGCATTGATCTTGATGCCCTGCAAGTGTGCATATTGTGTGGCATCCATGTGCACGTAGTCGTTGAAGGAAATGATGGCCGTTGGCCTGTTTTTCAGCGAGAGGAGTTTTTTGATGGCAATGGTTGTTCCCTCTTTGGTGAGGTC
>JBIJAE010000069.1:0-7339 GCA_044345895.1 Chitinophagaceae bacterium | reverse complement strand
CAAAAAAGATGATGTGGTTATTGATGAAATGACTACCTGGTTCAACTATGACACTTTCGAAGTGATGGCCCGCAATTACAGCATGAGCTACAATGCAGGGGTATACAAATTCAATGTCTCCATGCAAGTAGAGATAGGAAAGATGGGGAAATACCTTTACCCCAAAATCATCCGGTACGACGGCAACTGGGGCGTGTTGATCAAGGGCAAGGAGCGCGGGTTGTTTACCGCTACCATTTATGACCTTGACGTCAACTGAGCATTGTTGGAATAGCCCCTCCATTTTTGGATGACTGCCTTCATGTCATCAGCCAGCTCACTTTCAAAAAGCATTTCCTCCCCTGTCGCAGGGTGAACGAATCCAAGCGTTTTTGCATGAAGGGCCTGTCGTTTACACAGATCAAAACAGTTGTCAACGAATTGCTTGTATTTTGTAAAAACCGTTCCCTTTACAACCCTGTCGCCACCATATACATCATCATTGAAAAGGGGATGCCCGCGGTGCTGCATGTGCACCCTGATCTGGTGGGTTCTTCCAGTTTCTAGCCTGCATTCAACGAGGCTCACGTATTTGAGGTCTTCCAAAACAGTATAATGTGTAATGGCATGTTTCCCATTGTCGCCATCTGGAAATACGTCCATCAATTTTCTGAACCTGGGATGTCTTCCAATATTGCCCTCGATGGTTCCTTCCACTTCATCAAAATTCCCCCAGACCAGGGCCATGTACCTTCTTTTTACTGTATGTTCAAAGAATTGCCTGGCAAGCTTTACTGCAGCCAGCTCAGATTTTGCCAAGACAATCAGCCCAGTTGTGTTTTTATCTATCCGGTGCACCATGCCAAACCTGGGCAGTTTGGTTTCATCAAGGTCTGGTTGTTGTTCGCGCAAATGCCAGGCAACCCCGTTGATCAGTGTTCCGCTGAAGTTGCCGGAACCAGGGTGAACCACCATGCCTGCGGGCTTGTTGATCAGCAGGATATGATCATCCTCGTAAACAATATTCAAAGGCATTTGCTCTGGAATAATTTCGTAGGTGACTGGGTCGGTATCAGAATAGAAAACAATTTGGTCTGCAGGCTTTACCTTGTAATTGGCCTTGATGGCTTGGTTGTTAACCAAGACCATGCCATTGTCAATGGCCCGCTGGATCTTGTTCCTGGAGGTATTGACCACCCTGTTCAACAGGAATTTGTCAATCCTCAGGGGTTCCTGGCCTTTGTCTACTTCAATGGCCAGTCTTTCATACAATTCTTCTGATCCTTGCTCAACGATTTCTTCATCCATCATTTCATTGCTGTTCTCCTGCGGCATAATGCGTATTTTTGCAAAGTTAATGTCTTTGTACACCAATTGAAGAAACATGCAGCAAGCGGTATATGTTAAGGACCTTGGGAACATGGAGTATGGGGAAGCCTGGAGTTTCCAGGATTCGCTGTTGCTTGAAAATACCAGCAAGAAAATAAAGCTTGCCAAGGGCGAGGATGCTGGTGAAACAATTCACCATCTCCTTTTTTGTGAGCATCCCCCTGTTTATACCCTGGGAAAAAGTGGGAAGGAGGAGCATGTATTGATCAGCAAGGAAGAGTTGGCCAAAAGGAATATTGGCTATTATCCAACCAACAGGGGAGGAGACATCACTTTTCATGGTCCCGGTCAGGTAGTAGGCTATCCGATCATCGATCTTGAAAAATTTTTCACCGATATTGGCAGGTACCTAAGGTGCTTGGAGGATGTCATCATCCTCACCTTGGCCCATTATGGTTTGAAAGGCGACAGGAGTGCCGGAGAAACGGGTGTTTGGCTGGATCCATCCAACAAAATGATGGCAAGAAAGATTTGTGCGATGGGCGTCCGTTGCAGCAGATGGGTTACGATGCATGGGTTTGCGCTCAATGTGAATACCGACCTCAATTATTTCAGTTCAATTGTTCCTTGTGGAATTCCAGACAAACAGGTCACTTCCTTGAAAAAAGAACTGGGAAGAGAAGTAGACATGGTGGAGGTCAAGGAGCTGATCATGAAAAACTTCGAACAGGTTTTTCAATGCAACATCATCTTCCCCCAGGGGGGATAAAAAATTTGTTTTGTTCTCTTAACCTTTCGTCTTCATACAAATCATATTTGAACCAACCGCTGTGCAGAAAATTGGAACGGTCAATCAGCAGTTGGGGCTCCTTGATATTTCTCATGTTAAACAGTGGAGTACCGTCTTCTTTAAAAACCCGAAGCGTAAATTTCTTTCTGTTGACATCTGGTAAGGCGATGATAAGGTTGCCTTCATTGTTGGTAAAAATAAGTCCGGAAGGGGTGAATACATTTTCGCTGATGTTGTCATCAATTTTCCCAGTTAGATTGATACCGATACTTGTTTCCCTTTTTAATTTTATTGCTTTGTCCGGTGTTAGCCCATTTTTACCATTTGCATGATTGGTATCATCTTTTATTTCAATTGCAGGCCTCATCAAGGGTTCATTGCGTGTAGTTGTTGAAGACTCTTTCATGGGTTTTTGGGCCGCAGTAAAAAGATACCTTCCTCCAGGGTTGACATAATAGATTCTGTAATAGCTGTTGGATACCCCTGGCTTTTTATCTACATAGCCATTGGAAACGGATGTAGGATCCGGCATCGATACAATTGACCTGAATCCGGTCAACGAATCAACCGATCGTTGAATAATCAGTTGTGTTAGCTCAGGATGTGGATTGAGCCATCCGATGATCACCATTCCATTTCTTTCTTTCACGGTAAAATGCGGCAGACTATCCTCTGCCTTGGCTGACGCCAGCAATAGCAGGACAGATACAAAACAAATTAAAATATTTTTCCCTTTTGGTTTTCGCATCGGGTACAAAGGTAATCCCCGCGGATCAAAAAATAAGTTCATTGTTGCAAAGTGATCTGTTTCCCTGCAGGCCACCACTGTGAATTAACAATACTTTTGAACCGCTTGCGAATGCGTCAGCCTCCATCAGCCGGTAGAAAGCGTGTACAAGTTTTCCTGTATAGACAAAATCGGTAGGAATATGGTGTTTGCTGAAAAAATCATTCATGGTCTGGAACAAAACCGGATTTTTTTTGGCATATCCACCCAAATGAAAATCAAAATGTATTTCAAATCGCTTGTTCCTGATCTCATCTTCAATCAACAACAGTTTGATTTCATCGAGAATGCTATAATTGTTTTTGAGCACTGAAACCAGTGTCAATTGTTGGTGAGGCTTCAGTCCTGCAATCAGACCAGCAGCCATTGTTCCAGTTCCACAGGCGGCAAGCACAGTATCATATGTTTCAACACCAGCTATCTCCATGATTTCCTTTGCACCCAACATTCCCATTCTTCCATATCCTCCGTGTGGAATGATAGCATGTTTGGGATAGGCGGTTGATATTTGGGAAAGATCAATTGAATCGAAGGATTCCCTTTTCATAAATTCAAGTTGCATGCCGTAGGACATGCAGTCCATTAAACTCTGGGATAGTTTGTTTGGTTTTTCACCTCTCACAAATCCGATGGATTCCAGGTTATGGAGTTTTGCTGCATAAGCTGCAGCAACAAGGTGATTGGAGAAAGCGCCTCCAAAGGTCAGGATGCCTTTTTTTGTACCATTTTTTGCCGCAGCAAGGTAATGATTGAGCTTAAATATTTTGTTTCCAGATACAATTGGGTGCAAGAGGTCCAGTCTCAGGATGGCAACACTGATACCATGTGATTGAACGCGTTCTTCGTTGATCGGTTGTATGATGTTTTTTTCTAACATGAACCTAGCAAAGGTCGTATTTTGGCGCTTTGAATTTTCAGACTAATTTCGCACCATAAATAATCTCGCATGAAACCATCGTTGTTGATATTAGCCGCCGGTATGGCCTCCAGATACGGAGGAATGAAACAAATTGAAGCATTTGGTCCGGAAGGGGAAACCATCATGGATTATTCCATCTACGATGCCATCAGAGCAGGGTTCGGAAAAGTGGTCTTTGTGATCAGGGAAGATTTTGCAGAGCAGTTCAAATCCATCTTCGAGCCCAAATTGAAAGGGAAGATCCAGACAGAATACGTATACCAACACCTGGATGCTCACCTTGATGGGTATCAAAGGCGCGAAGACCGTGCCAAGCCCTGGGGTACAGCCCATGCCGTCTTGTGTGCAGCCGATGTGATCAACGAACCTTTTGCCGTGATCAATGCGGACGATTTTTACGGTCAGGATGCATTCGTGAAAGCCTATGCGTTCCTTACCGGTGCCTGCAATGAGAAGCATTATTCGATCATTGGATACCAATTGAAGCAAACACTGTCCGATTATGGTACTGTCAACAGAGGGGTTTGTACCGTCAATGAAATGGGAGATCTCATCGGCGTTACAGAACGGTTGAATATCGCAAGAAAAGACGGTGCCGTGGGGTGCGATGATGGTCTGCAACCAGCTGAACTGTCCGAGGATACCATCGTTTCAATGAATTTTTGGTGTTTTGATCCTTCCGTATTCGCATACTCCTCAAAATTGTTTCAGCAGTTCCTGGAGGCGAGAGGGCAGGAGGAAAAGTCAGAATTTTTTATTCCCATTGTAGCAGACCAATTCATCCAGGATGGTGAGGGCAGGGTAGAGGTCATCCCAACACATGCCATTTGGTTTGGCGTAACATACAAAAATGATGCTCCTGCAGTAAAGGCGGGAATTGACAAGTTGTTGGCTGAGGGCGAATACCCCAGCGGACTTTGGCATTGAAATGCATAGATTAACCAAGCACAACTTTTACCATGTAAACATGGTCTTGTACTTTCTTGACCTGTTGGGTCCTGTTGATTCCTTTGATGGATGAAGTATTGCGGAGTTTGATGTTGATGTCCTTGTCAGCCTCTTTCAATGTTTCAACAAGTCGGAAAATATTTTTTGATTTGGTCGCAAAAACAACCCCATTCGCTGAGGCCTGACGGGCGTTCAAAATGCCAATTACTTCACCATTTTTGTTGAAGACAGGGCCACCGCTGTTTCCAGGATTAGCAGTAATCGTGATTTGGCAGGACATGGTATCTCCCTCAAGTCCTGTCCTTGCGCTCAAATAACCCTCATTGTAAACAATTTCATCCTTGGGGAATCCAAGGGTGTAAACCGCTTCTGATAAATCGGTTTGAAGGCGGGTAAAGCCATAGGGCAACTGTTTGGGAGACTCAAAGTCTTGGTCGCTGATCTTGATGACTGCAATATCGGAGTTGGCATCCTGGTGGACAATTTCAGCCAGGAAGTCTTCACCCTGAATACTTTGTACATATATCTTTTTTGCACCTTTTAGTACATGTGCACTGGTAACAAGGTAACCCTTGGGGTCGATCATGAAACTGGTGCCGCCAAACTTAACGTCTGACCCCGGGGCAATTTTGGTTTTGAACTTGTTGAACTCAGCACTATGATTGTTGGACTGTTTCTCCAGGTTACTCACCTTTCTTCTCAACTCTTCGATATCCCTAAAGGGGGTTTTAGGTGTAAACAGCGTCATCATGCCACTGATGAACAGTGCAGTAATGCCTGCAATAGAGGCAGCAACAGCAACAACCCTGCGGTATTTGTTCCACATGTTAATGATGCGGGTTCCTGTTGTCAGCTGAAGTTCTTTGATTTCCCCAGACTCCTGCATGGTATGGTGGGTATCGTATAGATTTGACTTGAACCTTCTGATTTCGCCGTAGTGGCCCATTTGTTCAAGGAAATAATGGTATTCAACTACGGTTTGATCCAATTCGGGGTTGTTTTTCCTCATTTCCTCAAATGCATGCCTCTCTTCAGGACCCATTTCCCCCGTGAGATACCTTTCAACCACTTCCGCCAATTCGAATTGTTCCATTATATATGTACTTAAGTGTTTTTATATTGGGCAAAGAAGAGCTTTTTCAGCCTGACCAGGCATTTGTATTTCTGGTTCTTTGCATTGTCTGCGTTGGTGTATCCAAAAAAACCTGCTATTTCCAACATGTTTTTCCGGTGAACGTAAAAGGCCTCAATCAGGCTTTTACAGGGTTCTCCAATCTTTCCCATGGCTGTACGCATGGTCTGGTACTGGAGATTCAGCTTATCATGCTCCTCAATGTCTTCATCCACCTGCACAATCTTATCAAAATTTTCAACCTGGGTCTCTATCCGTCTTGAATGTTGTAACTTCTTGAGCCACAGTCTTCTGCAGACGGAATAAAGATAGGTCCGGATCTGACAGGTGAGTTCAAATTCAGGCAACCCTGATTTTTCATAGAGCACCATCATGGCTTCCTGAAAGATATCCCTTGCGTCATCCTCTGTGCCATTGTTGTTGATGACAAATTGTTGGATGAGGCTGTAATTGTCTTTATAAACAGCCTCAATCGCAGCCTTGTCATTGTTGCCAATGGCCTTGAATAAACCCAATTCTTGTTCTGTAATAGCCACAATTATCTTTTTTTAATACCTGCAAGGCCTTTTTGTAACCCACAAAAGAACAAAAAAAAATCTTTTAAATTTCGGGTTACTTTCTTTTACTTCGCGTATTAATTCATAATTATTCAATTTTAACATTCAAAAACCCAAAAGAATGAAAAAGTTTTTCGCAATCTTGGCTATCGTAGCTCTCGCATCATGTGGTGGTTCTTCTGAAGCTCCAGCTGCTGACACAACTGCTGTTGCTGTTGACACTACTGCTGTAGTTGATACTACTGTTGTAGTTGACACAACTGCTGCTGCTGTAGATACTACTGCTGCTGCCAAGTAATCTTTTTTTCATATGGCAAGCAATCGTTGAAGTCGTCCCGTTTCTACGGGATGACTTTTTTATTTTATTGATTATCAGCTCTTTGTCTTGTTTGCTTCCCTTTCTCGCTGAATAAGTTTACCTTTGTAAAAAGTATTTAATATGAGTTTTGAAGCGTTAGGCATTGAAGAGTCGTTATTGCAAGGTATTAATGCCCTTGGGTTCACCGAACCCACCCCCATCCAGGAAAAAGCTATTCCCATTTTATTGAGCGGTACAAAGGACTTTGTTGGGCTGGCCCAAACAGGTACCGGTAAGACTGCAGCCTTTGGCCTTCCCCTGTTGCAGTTGGTAGACAGTGAAGCACGCCACCCCCAAGCGCTGGTGGTATGTCCCACCCGTGAGCTGTGCATGCAAATCACCAAAGACATCGCAAAGTTCTCCCTCCACAAAAAATCCATCAGGTCAGTTGCCGTTTATGGCGGCGCTTCGATTGGTGATCAAATCAGGGATCTCAAGAGAGGTGTACAAATTGTTGTAGCTACCCCTGGTCGATTGATTGATCTTATTGAAAGGAAGGCCATCAACCTGGAGAACATCAATTATATTGTATTGGATGAG
>JBIJAE010000067.1:0-7441 GCA_044345895.1 Chitinophagaceae bacterium | reverse complement strand
CATCGCCAGTCCATCCGGTGCTGTAATCCTTTCAATGGCCTTAAGCACATTCTTGTAGTTGAGCAAAGGCTCACCCATGCCCATGAAAACAATATTGGTCAGCTTCTTGCCGTAAATGCTCATCGCCTGCTGGTTGAGCAGCACAACCTCATCGTAAATCTCATCAAAAGAAAGGTTTCTTTCCCTTTCCATGAAGCCGGTAGCACAGAATTTGCAACTCAGGCTGCAACCAATCTGGGAGGAAACACAGGCGGTAAGCCTTTCTGCAGTTGGGATCAAAACGCCTTCCACCTTGAAACCATCATGGGTTTTGAAGCGGGATTTTACGGTTCCATCCTCACTCACCTGCTTGGTATCGATGGACAGGGAGGGCAGGGTAAATTTCTCTTCGAGATTGGTCCTCAGCTCTTTAGAGAGATTGGACATGGACTGGAAGTCGAAGGCATGTTTTTGCCATAACCACTCCCATATTTGCTGCAAACGAAACTTTTTTTCCCCAATTGATTCAAGGTATTCTCCGATTTCTTCCTTGCTGAAGCTGCGGATATTCTGCTTAGACATGCTGCAAAGGTAATGATTAGTTGAGGGGTTTGACTGTTTAATGGCACAGAAATATAAACTACCTCCTCAACAACCGCCTCTACATGCACATTTTTCATCCCCCTCTCCCCACTGATTTTTTCCCAAACCGGAGTTTGACTGCATCAATGGCTGTATACAAACTGGCTTTTCTGACCCTGTTTTCAAAAAGATCGGTTTGAAGACTGCTGGATGTGAGTTCGCTGAACCTGACACCAATCAACCTGACTGGATGTTTTTGTTTATACAGGTTCCCAAACAGGTCTTTGACCACCTTGATCAGTTCATCATCGTAGGAACTGGGCGCAATGGCCATTTGCCGGGTATGGGTTTCAAAATCCGGATACCTGATTTTAACCGCAACACATTTGGTCATCTTGCCATCCTCCCTCAGTTCATGACCCAGCTTTTCCGTCATCCTCATGAGTTCGGTTTGCAGAAAATCCATATCCGAACTGTTTTCTGAAAAAGTATGCTCCGTGGACATTGACTTGGCCTCATGAAAATGATGAACTGCTCCGGCATAATTGCCCGATGCTTTCTGATGCAAAACCTCCGCGTAATTTCCAAAATTCTGTTCCAAAAGATGCTGGGGATAGGCAGACAAGTCATTGATGGTCATGATGCCCAGGGAGTGCATGGTTTTGAGTGTATGCTCTCCCACTCCGGGTATTTCACCCACATTGAGTGGGGCAAGAAACTCTTTTTCCTTTCCAGGCAAGACCTGCAAAAAACCATTGGGCTTGGCCGAATTAGTGGCCATTTTTGCCACCATCTTGTTGGACGCAAGGCCAAAGGAAATGGGCAGATTGGTGGTTTCAATGATTTCCTTGCGCAGATGGATTGTCCATTGAAGCGGATCAAAGAACCTGTCCATGCCTGTCAGGTCAATATAAAACTCATCGATGGAAGCTTTCTCGTAAAGGGGTGATTTTGCGGCAATGATATCGGTGACCCATTGTGAAAATTTGCTGTATTGCCCGCGGGTTCCCTGCATGACGATGGCATGTGGGCAAAGGGCAACAGCCCTTGCCATGGGCATGGCAGAACGAACACCAAATTTCCTGGCTTCATAACTGCAAGTGCTGACCACTCCCCTTTCCCTGGAGCCTCCAAGGATCAATGCCTTGCCAACCAATGAAGGGTCAAGGATTCTCTCCACGGAAACGAAAAAAGCATCCAGGTCAAAATGGGCAATATAGGGTTGCTGACCAGCCATAAGGAGAGTGAAATGTCAACTCAATTTAGATAAATATCAAGCAATCCATCCGGTAGTGTTACGTAAATTTTCTCTTGCTTGTGGTCTACCTTGTCGAGGGTGCTTTCATTGAGCGGAACCAGCACTTCTTTTCCTTGCATCTCAATGCGCAGCAGGATCTGAACAGGTTGCTCGATCACTTCCAGCACGGTAGACAAGGGTTTTTTCTTGTCATAGACCATGAAACCCAACATAGAGATGGGTGCCGAGGAAGAAGCCGTTTTTTTAACATCCTCTTCCTTCAGCCATATTTTTTTGCGCAAAAAACGCTTGGCACTCTCCGGGCTTTCAATTCCTTCCAGGCTGAGGATCATCTCTGTACCGGATTTAGTCTTGTGCCCGGCAATAAAATAGGGGATGAACTTTCCTGTAAATTCTTCAATAAAAATAGCCACCACGCCCTCTAGACTTGCATCTTCACCAAGGTGATGTTCCAATACAACTTCTCCCTTCACCCCAAAGGTGGCAGCGAGTTTTCCAATGCTTAGATAATTTTCCATGGCATAAAAAAGCCCCGTTTTGAACGAGGCTTTTGATTTTATTTTTTTGCTTATTCAGCTGAAGGAGCGTCTTGCTGTTCAGTTTGTTCAGGTTGTGCAACTTGAACAGGGATTGGACGGCTGGCGGGAGCACCCTGACGAGGCCTTTGGCGGCGTTCGCGGGCGGCAGCTTCCTGACGAGCCCTTGTTTTTGATTCCTGCTCCTGGTGCCAAGCTTCAAACTTGGTCATCGCTGTAGCATGATCAAACAAACCAAGGTCAACTCCACGAAGCAAATGCTTCAAGAAAAGAACACCTTTGGTTGAAAGAATCTTGCGAACAGTATCAGTTGGTTGCGCACCGTTGTTCAGCCACTCAAGTGACTTCTGGCGGTCTACCAATACAGTTGCGGGATGAGTGAGCGGATTGTAAGTACCGATTTTCTGGATGAATTTACCATCGCGAGGTGCGCGTGCATCTGCTACTACGATGAAATAAAATGGACGCTTTTTGCTTCCGTGACGTTGGAGTCTGATTTTGACAGCCATAAAAAATGTAAATTTTTAGTGGGTGGTGAATAAAATTGTTTCGAATCGAGGTGCAAATATAGGCATTAGGCAAGAACTACCAAAAACAACTGTCAGTAAAAAACGTGAAAAACATCATAAAAACATGCTGACACGCTCTACGATTATCGTCTGCCGCCCATCCTCGGCATGGCGGGCATGTTGTTCATCCCCTTCATCATTTGCTTCATCTGCTCAAATTGTTTGAAGAACTGGTTAACCTCGTTCATGTCCCTTCCGCAACCCTTGGCAATGCGTTGCTTGCGCTTGAGGTCGATGACGTCAGGGTTGGACCTCTCAAAAGGAGTCATTGAGCTGATGATGGATTCCACTCCTTTGAAGGCATCGTCACTGATGTCAATGTCTTTCATGGCCTTTCCCATCCCGGGAATCATTCCCATCAGGTCTTTCAGGTTACCCATTTTTTTGATCTGCTGCAACTGATCCAGGAAATCCTGAAAATCGAACTGATTCTTCCTGATTTTTTTCTCCAGCTTCTTGGCCTGCTCTTCGTCAAACTGCGCCTGTGCCCTTTCCACCAACGAAGCAATATCACCCATTCCAAGTATACGCTGGGCCATACGGTCTGGATGGAAAACGTCCAGGGTCTCCATCTTCTCACCACTGCTGATGAACTTGATGGGCTTTTGAACGGTGTATTTAATAGACAAGGCAGCACCACCCCTGGTATCACCATCCAGTTTGGTGAGCACAACACCTGTAAAATCAAGCCTTTCGTTGAATGCCTTGGCAGTGTTCACTGCATCCTGTCCTGTCATTGAATCCACCACAAAAAGGATTTCCTGTGGCTGCAGCGCTGCTTTAAGACCAGCAACCTCATTCATCATGACCTCATCAACCGCCAAACGGCCTGCCGTATCAATGATGATTACATTCTTATTGGTGGTCTTGGCTTGTTTTAATGCATTTTCAGCAATAGCCCTTGGATCCTTGTTTTCAGGCTCGGCATAAACATCAACCCCGATCTGTCCTCCCAAAACCTTGAGCTGGTCAATGGCTGCAGGCCTGTACACATCAGCCGCCACCAGCAAAGGGGATTTGCCTTTTTGCGTCTTGAGGTAATTGGCCAGCTTTCCACTGAAAGTGGTTTTACCGGAACCCTGCAAACCTGCAATGAGGATAATGGCTGGATTTCCAGTCGCATTGAATCCGCTGGCCAGGCCGCCCATCAATTCTGTGAGTTCATCCTGCACAATCTTGACCATGAGCTGACCGGGGCTTACGGCAGTCAATACTTTCTGCCCCATGGCCTTTTCCTTCACCTTATCAGTAAATTCCTTGGCAATCTTGAAGTTGACGTCTGCGTCCAACAATGCCTTGCGGATATCCTTGACGGTATTGGCTACGTTGAGGTCGGATATTCTTCCCTCTCCCTTGATTTGCTTGAAGGCTGAGGCTATCTTTTCACTTAAATTTTCAAACATGTTCTTCCGGCTTTAATGAAAAAATGAACACCATGGGATGTTCATTCTTGCAAAGTTAATGATTCTGCATTTAACGTGTAATGCTATCAAGCAGGAACTAAAGGAAGGTTCTGAGGCGCATGGTATTGGCGGTAAACCTCAATGCTTCCAAAGCCTTGTCCCTTATCTGCCTGACCCTTTCACGGGTGAGGTTGCACTCTACACCAATATCTTCCATGCCCATGGGGCGGTCCATGCCAATGCCGTAAAGACACCTGAGCACTTTTTGTTGTTTTTCGGGTAAACTGCGGAGGGCCAGCTCAATTTCATAATGCATTGATTCGTGCTGGATTTCATGGTCTGCAGCATCGGCTTCCTTGTTCTCCATCACATCAATCATCGTGCCTTCTCCATCCTCTCCTACTGGAGAATCGATGCTAACATGCCTGTTGGCCAGGTTGATGGTAGAGGATACCTCTTCAAGGTCCATTTCCAGGTATTCAGATATTTCTTCAGCTGTGGGCTCTCTTTCAAAATCCTGTTCAAGGTGCTGGGCTGCCCTTGCAATCTTGTTGCGAACACCAACCCTGTTCAAAGGAACCCTGACGATGCGCGACTGATCTGCCAATGCCTGCAGGATGCTTTGACGGATCCACCAAACGGCGTATGAAATGAACCTGAAACCCTTGGTTTCGTCAAATCTTTTTGCAGCACGGATCAAACCAAGGTTTCCCTCATTGATAAGGTCTGATAGCGATAATCCCTGGTGTTGGTATTGTTTGGCCACCGAAACGACGAAGCGAAGGTTGGCTTTTGTAAGTTGTTCTAGTGCTGCTTGGTCTCCTTTTCTGATCAAATCTGCCAACCTCACTTCTTCTTCTGCACTGATCATGGGAACTTTACTGATGTCTTGAAGGTATTTTTCAAGACTTGGAGATTCGCGTAAGGTGATGGATTGGCCTATACGCAGTTGGCGCATGCTCATGGGATGGATTTTAAATTGATTTTCTTAAGGACGGTTCTTAACCCCAACAAAACGTGATTATTGCGAAAATATTGTTAAATGAATCAACCAAATAAGCCAAAAATTGAAAATTTGACATAAAACATTGATATTCAACCCCGTAAAAACACCCTTTTGAAATGGGGAAAATCACGGATAAAAAGTTGGAAAAAAAATCAAATTATATTTTTTCAATTCCGATATTTTTCTATCATTGCAAGGTGCAGGCAGATAAATCGTGATTAGAGACCAATACAAAAAAACATGAGCAAACAGTTGTTTTCCATAGAGTACCCCGTAAGATGTTCACCCAGCATCTTGTATGAATTCCTTTCTACCCCTGCCGGACTACAGGAATGGTTCGCCGATAAGGTAGATGAAAGAGATACCGTGTTCAGCTTTTCCTGGAATGGTACTGTTGAAAAAGCGGAAGTGCTTGAGGCAGAGGAAAATAAATTCATCCGCTTTCATTGGCTGCATGCCCCTCAAAATGAATACTTTGAATTTTCAATCGAAAAATCTGAAGTAAGCAGCCAGACCATCCTGGTCATCAAAGACTTCGCAGAAAAAAAAGAAATTGCCGACCAGTCAAGGCTTTGGGGTGTACAAGTGCATGATCTGTTCCACAGGCTGGGTAATTAACAATGTTCAAGAAGCTTGATAAACTCGTTTTAAAAGCATTCATCGGTCCATTCATCGCGACCTTCTTCATCACACTCTTCGTGTTGGTGATGCAATTTTTTTGGAAATACATTGACGACCTGGTAGGAAAAGGCCTTGACCTTGCCAGCATACTTGAACTGACCGCTTACGTTACTGTTACAGCGATACCATTGGCACTACCACTTGCCATCCTGATTTCCTCCATCATGACCTTCGGCAACCTGGGCGAAAGCTTCGAACTCGTTGCCATCAAATCAGCTGGAATTCCCCTGCTTCGCTTCATGCGCCCCTTGCTGGTCGTTTCAGTTGTCATCAGTGTGCTCGCATTCCTGATTTCCAATTATGTCATGCCTGTTGCCAACCTGAAGTTCACCACCATGCTCTATGACATCAGGGTAGCCAAACCTGCCTTCGATATCAAGGAGGGCATTTTTTATGACAAGATCCCAGGCTTTGCCATTAAAGTAGGCAAAAAGGAAAGTGATGGCAACAGCATCAGCAAGATCGTGATTTATGAAAACCAGTATTCCCTGCAGGACAACATCATCATCGCAGAGAAAGGCAAAATGAGTGTCAGCGAAGACAAGAAATTCCTTGAATTTGATCTTGAAAATGGATGGCGTTACCAGGAAAAAGGTCCCTACAATACAAAGGAGACAGACTACTACCGCCTGGGGTTCAAGAAGTACAAAAAAGTATTTGACCTGAGCAGTTTTGACGTGCTCAAGACCCCTGACAGCATGTTCAAGAGCAGCTATGAAATGCTGAATGTCAGTCAACTTCAAAAATCAACTGATTCCATTGGTAAGGAACTCAGGCGGATTGAATCAGTGCGCATGAGCAAAGAAATTACCAGCTACTACCTGTTCGGCAAATATTTTGAAAAAGGATGGAAAACAGGAAAGCCAGGCCGCCCACAAAAGGCCAAAACCTATGGATACAACCTGCCTGATTCTGTTATCAATGTTGCCTTCACCAAAGCGGCTGATAAAATCAATTTGGTCATGAGTTCTCTAGAATTGATAACTGCAGACCATGCGCAAAGGGAGCGCGACTGGCGGTTTTACAGGTTGCAATGGCACAAGAAATATTCACTGTCCTTTGCTTGCATTGTGCTTTTCCTCATTGGCGCACCGCTGGGTTCCATCATCAGGAAAGGGGGACTTGGCATGCCGTTGGTAGTGGCGGTCGTATTCTTCCTGGTATTCCATCTCCTGAACATGTTCGGAGAAAAATTTGTCAAACAAGAAATCATGGGACCCTTCCTGGGCATCTGGCTCTCCAGCATCGTTCTCCTTCCTATTGGATTGTTTTTGGTATACAAGGCCATGAACGATTCCCAGTTGTTCAACAATGATTATTATTTCCGTTTTTTCAGAAAAATACAAGGCCTCTTCAAACGGAAGATTGCAGCAGTATCCTGAACTTTACCATAAATAAAATACCATGCACACCAACAGCTCACGCAG
>JBIJAE010000098.1:0-6233 GCA_044345895.1 Chitinophagaceae bacterium | reverse complement strand
TCATTCATGCTGGTGGCATCCATGAACCCCTGCCCCTGCGGGTTCTACAATCATCCTGAAAAAACGTGCAACTGCCCTCCAGGGGCTGTTACCAAGTACCTGAACCGCATCTCAGGACCCTTGCTGGACAGGATTGACTTGCATGTCGAAGTGACACCGGTTGCTTTTTCAGCACTGGCATCAAAAGAAACCATTGAAAATTCTGCCAGCATCAGGGACCGGGTAATGGCTGCCCGCAACATTCAAGCAAACAGATACAAGGGCAAAACAGGAATCTATGCCAATGCGCAAATTGGGTCAAAAGAAATGAAAGAAATTTGCCGGTTGAATGAAGCGGGGCAGGCCTTGCTCAAAAATGCAATGGAAAAACTCAGCCTTTCCGCAAGGGCCTATGACAGGATTCTGAAAGTGGCAAGAACAGTGGCAGACCTTGCCGGCAGTGAAAACATCATGCCGGAGCATATTGCGGAGGCCATTCATTACAGAAGCCTCGACAGGGAAGGATGGGGAGGATGAACAGTGTAGCTGACCTATTCTGCCGGGGTTTCTGTTTCCTGTGTTGGTGCCTTGGGGGTGTCAACAGCAGGGAAGAACTTGCTTTGAAAAATCAGGATGGCAAATACACCTCCGGAAATGGCTGCATCTGCAATATTGAAAACCGGCCTGAAAAACATGAAGGATTCTCCACCCCAAAGCGGAAACCAGGAAGGAAAATAGGCGTCTTCAATAATGGGCATGTACAACATGTCTACCACCTTGCCATGTAAAAATCCTGCATATCCGCCTTGAAAACCTTGCTGCCAAGCACCATGGGCAAGGTTCTGCAGATAAGGATCACTGGCTTCAAATACCATCCCATAAAACAAGCTGTCGATCAGGTTGCCTATGGCCCCTGCATAGATGAAGGTTACACAGATGATATAACCAACATGGTATTTTTTCTTGATGATGTCCAGAATATAATAGGTGCCAAATGCTACTGCCACCAACCTGAAAACAGTGAGGGCAATTTTACCCCAGTCGCCGCCAAGCTTCCAGCCGTAGGCCATTCCTTCATTCTCAATAAAATGAAACCTTAGCCAGGGAATGGACTGGAACAAAACATTTTCCTGCCCCATATGGTAACTGGTCTTGATGTATATTTTCAATACCTGATCAGCAAGCAGGATCAAAAAAGTAAGGAAAAGGGCGTGTTTGAACTTCAAAATGCAGGTTTTTGCAAATATAATGATAAGGGAACAATGGCAGACGAACCCAACAGGTCATTCGCCCAAATAAATCCTCGGAACACGTTGTGAAATACCGGTCATGATCTCATAGGGGATGGTGCCAGCGGCCTTTGCAACAGCGGTAATTGTTTGCTCTTTTCCAAAAACCAGGACCTCGTCTTCTATGGTGATGCCAGTTCCATCAGTGACATCAATCATTGTCATGTCCATGCAAACACTGCCAATCGTTTTGAAGGATTTCCCCCTGACCAGCACAGATCCATTGCCATTCCCCAGACTTCTTGGAAAGCCATCTGCATAGCCAATCCTGATGGTGGCCACCCTGGTGTCATGGTCTACAATGGAATGCCTGCCATAGCCAACAGATTCGCCTTTTTTAACCTCCTTGATTTGTGCAATGGTGGTCTTGAGTGAAACCGATTCCTGCAATTTCAGGTCACTGTTGCCGGGATCGATGCCATAGAGCCCAATTCCTATCCTGACCATATCGTATTCAGCAGATGGATGCCTTCTGATGGCAGCAGTATTGGCAGCATGCTTGATGAATGCATATCCACAATGCGCAGACAAGAGATCACAACAATGGTCAAACCGTTGCAGTTGGATGCTGGTAAAATCATCATGCATTGGATTTTCAGAAGCTACCAAATGTGTAAATACCGTCTTGATCTTGAATGCAGAAGAACTGCCCAGCTGATCAATGAAATGACCAATATCAGCGGACTCCAAACCCAGCCTGTGCATGCCGGTATCCAGCTTGATGTGAACAGGGAAATAGCTGATGCCTTCCTGCTGCAAAAAGACATTCAATTCTTGTGCAAATGCAAGGGAATAAATTTCGGGTTCAAGGTTGTACTCCACCAATGATGAGAAAGAAGCTGGCGCAGTGTTCATGACCATGATGGGCATCCGGATGCCGGACTTCCTCAACTCAACCCCTTCATCCACATAGGCCACTGCAATATAGTTAACATGGTGAAACTGAAGCAGGCTGGCCATTTCATAGCTGCCTGCTCCGTAAGAAAAAGCCTTGACCATCGCCATGATCCTGGTGGCCGGTTTCAAACCCGCTTTGAATTGGTTCAGGTTCTGGGCAACACTGGAGAGATCAATCTCAAGCCTGGTTCGATGGTTTTTGCTTTCCAGAAAATGGCTCACTTTTTCAAAATGAAATGACCTTGCCCCTTTGACCAACACCACCTGATCCCTGAAGTTTAACCCATGTAGATGGTGCAACAAGGCTTCTGTATCCTTGAAATAAAAAACCTTCATGGAGGGATGATCGAAGCAGCTGGCAAAGGCATGGAACTGTTCTCCAACTGCAAACAGCGTGATGATATTTTTTAACCGGAGGTAGGAGGCAACTTTTTCATAGGCCAGCTGAACATTACCAGCTATGCCAGATACATCAGAAAGAATAGCTACCCTTTCTCGAGAGGGATGTTGCAGTCCGAGAAAATCCAGGGCGCTCATGAGCCCACTAAGGTCTGCATTGTAACTGTCATTGATGATGGTTGAGCCATGCTGACCCTGTTTCATTTCCAGCCGCATAGAGAGTGGCGGAAGATCCTGCATCCTTGGAATGATCCGGTCTTGCAGTCCCAGGTGCAGACAAATGGCAAAGCAATGCAATGCATTTTCTATGGCAGCCGCATCAATATAGGGAATTGAAAAAGTATAAGCAGCTCCCTTGCAAACAGCAGAGATGACGGTTCTTTCTGCAACTGCCTTACAGGAGACCACTATGTCTGCATCGGGATGAATGCCCCAGGTAAGTGAACTTTTCAGGCCTCCTGACACCAGCATCTGCTGTACTGCCGCATCCACCAATGGATGGTCCTTGCAATAGACCAACAATCGGGCATCGCGAAACAATTGCAGTTTTTCTGTCAGTTTATCCGCCATGGAATCAAACCCCTCACCATGCGCCTCGCCAATATTGGTCAACAAACCAATATCCGGAAGGATCATCTTCTGAAGCTTGCCCATTTCGCCAGTCCGGGAAATACCCGCTTCAAAAATACCCAGCTCATGGGTCTCCTGTATCTGCCAAATGCTGAGCGGAACACCCAGCTGAGAATTGAAACTGCGTGGAGACCTGACGATGTTTTTTTCCTGTTGCAACAAATGATTGAGCCATTCTTTTACAATGGTCTTTGCGTTGCTGCCAGTTATGCCGATGACAGGAAATTCAAATTGTTTTCGGTGCGCAACAGCCAACATTTGCAGGGATGCCACAACATTCTCCGTTAATAAAAAAATGGCATCAGGAAAGGAGGAAAGATCAGGAACAGTTGAGACCACAAAATTCCTTACCCCCTCCCGGTATAGTTCATCAATGTAATGATGACCATCTCCCTGCTCAGTTTTGATGGCAAAAAACAGGGTTGTGGGAGGAAATACAAGCTTGCGGCTGTCAATCAGCAAATGCTCTACAACCCTCTCTGCTGGATGGCCCAGCAGTGTAGTGCCCATCAAGCTGCTAATATGTGCTACAGGATGGACTTTCATGATGGTTATTTAGCTGGCGTAGCCCTCTTCCTGTTTACCCTTATGGAATACAAAACAGCACCAGAAAGACATGCAATGATTACGCCCAAAGAAACAAGGATGTTGATGTGGATGCCAAAAAATTCAATCAGCATTTTTACGCCAATAAAGATCAGGACAACAGCAATGCCTTGTTGCAGATAGTCAAATTTATCCACTGCACCCTTCAGCAAAAAGAAAAGTGATCTGAGGCCAAGCAGTGCAAAAATATTGGAAGAGTAAATCACCAAAATATCATCTGAAGTGAACTGGGCTTTTGCATTTTCCCTGACCAATGAAACCACGGTAGGAATAGAATCAAGTGCAAATGCAATGTCGACTGCCGCCAACATCAATACCACAACGGCCAATGAAGTAAAATAGAACTTTCCATGATGATTCAGAAAATACCGACCCTCTGGCTCAACCGTGGTTACCCTGAAAAACTTGTTGATGATCTTGTAGATCTTGGTTTCCCCGGGATCAAATTCAGCCTCATCTTTCTTGACGAACAAGTGATATCCGGTATACAAAAGAAAAAATCCAAATACATACAAGATCCAGTGAAAACGGTCGATCAGTTCAATGCCCACAGCAATGAATATGATGCGAAATACAATCGCCAAAAGAATGCCTATCAGCAATGCACGACCTGCATCTGTTTCCTTTACCCTGAAATAAGTGAAGATCAGGATGAAAACAAAAATATTGTCAATGCTCAAGGACCATTCCATCAGGTAAGCCGTAAAAAATTTGGTGGCAACCATCGGGGTTTTCTCGAAAAATAAAAAAACACAAAACGCGACAGAAAGGCCCACCCAAAAAATGGTTTGCCAAAGGGCTTTTTTCATGCTGACGGATGCATTCTTCTTGCTCATCAGTCCAAGGTCAAGCACCAGTGCGCCCAAAAGCACAACGCCAAAAGTCAGGTAAGTAATCTGGTCAACAGTCATATTGAATATCAATTGTTAGGCAACAAAGATAATCATTCCCGCATGCCGAAGGGTTAACCCTTCACAGCATATTTTCTTTTCCGTAAAAAGCCATAGATAAAATACAATGCCAGTGGAAAGGCAAGCGGCAAAAGGATGTTGAGCAACTGCCAGAATAGCTTGTTGCTCTCCAGCTGTTCTTTGTCCAGCAAACGCAACCTGAAAGTCTTTGAACGAGCCTCCATGATGGAAGCGCCTCCTGTGAGGTAAAAAAGGCAGTTGCTGATGAAATCACGGTTGGCAAACTGTTGCCGGGTATAGCTGTTCATCCCCATGGCCATGGGGCCATCCTGCTGGCTGACAGCATTGGTCAAAATATCTGCGTCAGAAATAACAATCATGCTGTTGTCTGAAGCGGCAGCAGAAAGGAATGGTCTTTTGTATTCATTCGCCAATTGCTGGAGCTCGGCTGATGAAATCCTGTTGGCCAAAGCAGAACGGAATTTTCCTTCAAGCAACACGGCAACGGCCTTGTTTTTCTTATTGAACTGTGTGAGGTCTTCTTCGGTCTTGATGCTTCTCCACTCTACCAGTGCAGGTGTCTGCAGGGTTCTGGAATAGGAAGATGAACCAAGAATCACCTGTTTGCGAATGCCCGGTGCCGAAATGGTATCGATGGACTGCGGAAAGGAAGACAGTACAAAATCAAGGTTCTTCGAGATGGGATGATTTCCGGTATTTCTCAAAAGTGGCGCGTATGGCCAGGGCAAGAGTTCAATTTGAGGTTTGTCTCCTATGCTGCCAATCACCGAAGGAACCTTGTCGCATTCCAGGTCTTGGAGCAAATCCCTGTTTATCCGCACGCCGTATTTGAACAGCTGTTCGTCAAGGTCCAGCCCCAGATCAAAAGCGACAAAAGACCCGCTGCTGCGCTGAAGACTGTCCATGCTGGCATAAAGATTGTCTACTGCCCAAAGCAGTTTACCGCCATGCATGATGTATTGATCAATTTTCAATTTTTGTGCAGCATTGAATGGCCTGGTTGGCTTTGCAATAACGAGGGCAGCAAATTCATCCGGAATATAGGCAACGCTGTCGATCGGCAGAATCCTGAAACGGTGGTCTTTCCGCAAGACCTTTTCAACAAGGTCGTAAACACTAAGGTCAAGGGGTTGGCCATTGCCTGTAAGGTATCCGACGAGTGGAATGGTGTCGCGCGTCAGCAACATCATGGCCTTGGCCAGCTTGTACTCCATCAAGGCCTCTGCATTGTTCAGTGATTCCAGCCCGTTATAATTGCTCTGGCCTTCCAGAAAATCAATCCCAATGGCGCCGTTGCTGCCCGTCAAGACTGCGCCAGGAAAGACAAGGGTTTCTTCCGTTTGTTCGCCTTTTTTTTCCTGTGCCTTTACGTTCGTGGGGTTGATGCCCATCCTTTGCAACGAGTCAAACAGGATGGCTTTCGCCGTATCGCCCAGACCCTCTCCAGGTTTTTCAAAAACAACCTGAAATTTTCCGTTGCTGATGGACCTGAACGATGCGC
>JBIJAE010000064.1:0-7479 GCA_044345895.1 Chitinophagaceae bacterium | reverse complement strand
CATGTTGAATCCGGCAGTTTTCATATCCTGCTTTACCCCTGCCATCCATTTTGCATCTGTTCCATATTTTTCAGCAAATACCCTTTCGTGTTGAGGAGAACTGCCCTTTCTGACACTGTTGAGTGAAATACCAATGAATGCATTCCCCTCGGGGTCAACCATCCAGTGTTTGTCATTGTTTTTTTCGATGCGAAAAAAACCTGATGCAGTCAATGGAGCAGATAGATTTCCACCATACCGGGAAAGCGCTGAAGGCTTGGGCAGGTCTACACCCATCCGTCCAACAGTCATGGCCTTGAAAGCCGTCCATTCTGAATACACAATATTCCTGTTCTTGTCACGGCTCCATTTTTTTGCCATCACAAGAATGGAATCCTGTCCTGACTGTGCCAAAAGGGCAACAGTCAGGTGAAGAAAAACAAGGATAAATGTCAGACGATATTGCATACATCAAGGATTGAAATTTACTGAACCGACTTGAAAAATTCCCATGCATAACGATGCACGTTGATGTCTCCTGGATAGTCGTGTTTGCCACCAATTACCTTCAACAAAACCACTTCTTTTTTTCCTCCACTGTAACGGTATGTTTCAATGCGTTTTCCATCTTTAGGATCAAGGTCGGGCATCAATGTTTTTGTTGGCAACCCGGTATATCCAGCCAAATCTGCCCAATACTGCAATGTCCTTTCGGAAGAACGCACAAATCCAAAATTACCACTGCCCAAGATGACTTCACCCCCATTGTAAGGATTGGTCTTGTCTTCCGTACCATTCACAATCATCACGTTCATGGGCATACCGGAGGGAGTACAATCCAGGTTGTTGGTATCTGGGAGGTTGGCTACAATTGCGGTAATGGCTTTGAATGCAGAAGGCATGGTCAAGCCAAGTTTAAAGGCCATGTGCCCCCCACCAGAGGTACCTACCGCAAAAACCTTTTCCCTGTCTATGCCGTATTTTTTGACAAAATAATTGATCATCCCCTGGAAAAAAGCCTGCTCATTGATGTCTATGGCATTGGCTTCTGCAGTGGATTTTTTTCTGCACTCATTCCAGAAATTTTTATATCCTGAAGGGAAAACCACAATCATTTTTTCCTGATCAGATATCCCATCAAATTCAGGAACCCGCTTCATCATGGCAGGACCAGATCCGCCAGAGCCGTGCATCACAAATACAAGACTGAAGCCCTTTGATTTTTCATTGGGTTTCCTGAAATGAAAATCCCTCCAATACCCTTCAATCCTGATGGAATCAGCAACAATCTTTTTTTCTTTTTCAACCCTCCGTGTAAAATAATTTCCACCCTTGCCCGTGCTGTCGGTCACTCCAGCAGTTGTTTGTGCAAAAGAGGCCATACCAATCAGCAAGAGAAAAGACAAGATATTGATGCGCATGTCGTTGAATTGAAGTGAATTTATTTCTTCCACAATTTGAAATCATCCCAATACATGTTGAGCGATTTGCCCTGCTGCCTCAAAAAGGCAATCAATTCCTTGGATGTATACATCTTCATCGGGTTGAAATGGGTCACGCCATCAGGCGCTGTATCACTTGAATTATGGGTAACATTGGTAATATCAAAGATCTTTTCTTTCTTGCCGCCATCGGGTTCAATGGTCATGTAGAACCTTCCATTTTTCGCATTCCCTTCCTTAAAATAATATTCCAGGGTAAACCATTTGCCAATCGGAACAGCAGTCTTGGCGCCACTTTCAGACCATAGGGTTGTGTATTTTTGACTGCCATCTGCATTGAGCAGACAATCCTGTCCATCCAGGATAAAATGAAGATCACTTTCAGTTGGAATCAGTTTTCCGATACCAAGGGTAAGCCTGTAACGATTTGGCACAGTCTGGCTCCAGGTGATGTTGTTCCATATCTCCACAATGGTGAGCCATTTGATGGTATTGGGATATTTTCTCAGCAAGCTGAATTCGTCTGGAAGAAAAATGCGGACAGACTGATAAAATTCCTTGTAGCCGCCCTTGATGCCATAGAATTCATATTGCACCCTTGCCTTAACAGCACCACCCGTTTCAGCCCAGGAGTCACTGATGCTGTAATGCAATACCTTATTGGAGGCATTGACAGGGTCTGTTGCAATCTTGGCAAATCGCTTGGAAAGATCTCCACCATTGTAATTGAAATAGGGCCTTGTGCTCAACACATTTCCTTCCAGGGCATCCCAGTCATTGCTGGATCCCAGCAGTCCATCCTTCCCTGTAATCCTGTCAGTGGTTGTATTAATAGGCATCACTGCGCAAGGCGGTTCAAAATTGGATTGAAAAACCAGGGAACCCTTCAGTGTTGCAGGATCAATCAATCCGGTTCCTGTATTTCCAGGAGGATTGATAACCGGGGTTGTGGTTGCAGACTTCTTACAACCATTCATTGAAAACATCAGTAAGGCAAAAGCGAGGGAAGAAAAAAAAATTCTCATTGCAGTAAAATAATTATGGTCAAAAGATAAGACAAACTATTGTTTGATGGCAACCTTGTTTCTTAAACTTCCAATTCCGTCAATAGACATGTGCACAAGGTCGTCTACCATAAGGGTGAAATCATTGGGCGGCACCAAGCAGGTTCCCGTCATCAGGTATACCCCCTGAGGGAAATCCATCTCCATGAAAAGATAACCAATCAGCTCGTCGTGTTTTCTTTTCATCTGGTTGATGGAGATGCTGCCGCTGAAAACAATTTCTCCCTTTCTTTCTATGGACATGTGGATTTGTGTATCGGCATCTATTGGTTTTGAGGGCACCAACAAACATGGCCCCATGGCCGCAGATCGCTCATAACATTTTGCCTGGGGCAGATACAAAGGATTCTCCCCTTCAATATCCCTTGAGCTCATGTCATTGCCAATGGTATAGCCAACAATCTTTCCGTTTGCATTGGCAAATAAGGTCAACTCCGGCTCTGGAACATTCCACTGTGAATCCCTCCTGATCCATACTTCCTGTTCAGGACCAGCGCACCTTGCAGCCGTTGACTTGAAAAACAGTTCAGGTCTTTTTGCCTCATAGACCTTGGCATAAAAATCGGCAGCACCACTTTCTTTCGACTCATCCATCCTGGCTTCCTTGCTGCGCAAATAGGTAACGCCGGCTGCCCATATTTCCTGGCTGCCGATTGGCGCTTCCAACCGTTTGCCAACTATCGTTGATGCAATGGGTTCATGTGTGGTAGCATATGCAGCCAGAAAATCATAAAGGTTCTCCTGGTTGACCAATGCATCCCAGGAAAGATTTTCTACCTTGTATTCAGCTGTTGCTGTTTGCAATAAAACAGCACCATCAACTTTAAATAATTTCATTGTCTGTGATTATTTCATTGATACAATGCGAACCTTCAAGGGTTGCATGATTGTTGTTTTTGCCAGCTGAACATGTGAAAACCAAGTTTGGGCATTTATAAACACACCAGCCTTGTTCCAGGCAGCACCTGTATAATACACAATGGGTTTTGCTTTTGGCGTTGATGTTTGCATCAGGAGTTGTGTTCCTGTCACTTTCATACCTACAGCAGGTTCAAGCAAAAACGATCCAACCCCGGTGATGCCATCTGCACCATGCAAGGGTTCCCAGTAGGCCATGGTTCCATTCAACTCATCCAAAAGCATACTTCCTTGTTCTTTTCTTTTGATGATGCCCACCACCAAAGGCAATGCAGCCATCGTATCTCCTGCATAAGCAACTTCCACCTTGTTGAAATGCGTGCCTGCATCAAGGGTGATGGTCTTTGTTGCCCGGAGCTTCATTCCTGCAGCATTCCACTCATTGTACTCCAATTGAAAGCTGGTGCGAAGCGGACCATTGTCCAATACCTTGTACCTGGCATAGGTGCCGTCATAATAAATGGAATCCTTGATCATCGGAGCGATATTTCCTGCCCCCAATGTAAAACCAACATGATAATAATCCATGCCGTCGCCCAGGTCTTCATGGTATTTCCCCCGCTTGTACCTTTCGTTGATGACCATGCGGTCAGTGCTTTTTACCCAAACATCCATCCCATAGGCCATTTCCTTGGGTGTCTTTTCCAATTCCTTTCCATACATCCGGAAAGCAATCTTGTCGTTCTCCCAGGCAAAATCATCTTTTCGTTCTGGAACATAGCGTCCATAGGTTTTCACAGGAACGGGAGCAGATTTTCTTTTTTGCAATTGCAGCGTCAACAATCCTTTTGAAGGAAGATCAACCTGCACAAGCAGATTGACAACATCATTGCCCCCCATGTGTTCCAACTGCCAGGCCAACTCTTTTTTTGTTGCCTTGTTGATGACGGTAAAATTGGCTGTATCGATGGCTGGATAAGCGGCTTGAATAGACTTCCAATCCACTGAAATCAACTCTCCCTTCCTGTCTAATGAAGAGGGATTGGAAATGTCGATATTGACCTGGGCTTCTGTTGTGTTGATGAACAGCAGATGGATCAATGCAAAAAAGAAAATGGGTTTGTACATGATGCAATTGTTGATGAAAAAAGAGGCAAGGGATGAACCTTTCCTTACTTGATATGCAATTTAATGATTCGGTAAGGAATCTGGCTTAAACGAATATTTTACCCACCATGTACAAAACACCCTGACCACTGATCTCCACACGATCTCCAAGGTACTTGCAGGAGAGACTGCCGCAGCGGGGTGATACCTGCAAAGCCTTGAGTTCATCCTTGCCCAGTACTTCCCGCCAGTAAGGCACCAGGGTGGTATGCGCAGACCCCGTTGTAGGATCTTCATCAACACCCGATTGTGGGCCGAACCACCTGGACACAAAGTCTACCGCTTCACCTTTTGCAGTGACAATCACTCCCCTGCAATCCAATGCCCCTATTTTCCTGAAATCAGGTTGCATTTCCCTGATCAGTTGTTCACTTGAAAAGATGAGCATATAATCGTTTCTTCCCCTGAAGGCCTTGATGGGTGTTTCCTGAAAACAGGAAAGCAGCTTTTCATCCAATGCCACTTCAATGTATTTGTCTGTAGGAAAATCAAGCGTAAACAAATCGCCTTTCTTTGTTACCGACAACAGACCACTCCTGTGTGAATAGAAATCAATTTTATCTCCGGCAAAATTCAAAAGATTGAACAATACAAATGCGGAAGCCAAAGTGGCATGCCCACAGATGTCTACTTCCACATTGGGCGTAAACCAACGGATATCATAGCGCAGTTCATTTTTTACAAAAAATACGGTTTCGGCAAGGTTGTTCTCCATGGCAATTTTTTGCATCAACCCTTCATCAATCCATGCTTCCAATGGAACCACTGCCGCAGGATTTCCGCCAAATAATTTATCCGTAAATGCATCTACCTGGTAAATCGTCAATTCCATGATTCAATATATTTATTTTCCTTTATAACGCATTGCCTCTGGCAAATAGGATTTTATCTTTTCCTTACGGATGGCATCTGAGGGATGTGTTCTTAGGAACTCAGGCACCTGCTGACCGCCAGAAGCTTTTTCCATTCTGTCCCAGAATGCCAATGCTTCATTGGGATCATAGCCAGCCATGGCTGCCCATATCAATCCGTAACGATCTGCTTCCAACTCATGCTTCCTGGAAAATGGTAACATCACTCCCACTTCAGTTCCGATGCCATAGGCCTGCATAAAAATATCCTGCGTCACTGATGGTTTCTTGCTGAGTGCAACGGAGAGCGTCATTCCACCCAATTGCTGTAACATTGAACCGCTCATGCGCCGGTTACCGTGTTGCAACAAGGCGTGGGAAACCTCATGACCTATCACCACTGCCAATGCATTTTCATTGAGGGTTACAGGAAGCAAGCCGCTGTATACCACAATTTTCCCGCCGGGCATGCACCATGCATTTACAGCATTGTCATTGACCAAGTTGTACTCCCAGTTATATCCGCTAATTACAGAGGCGTTGTTTCTGGAAGCATAAAACCGTTGGACAGCCTTGCTGATGTTGAGGCCAACCCTGTTCACCATGGCCGCATTGGCATTGGTTTTCGGACTCACTACTGGATGGGTCCTGATAAAATCATTGTACTGAGATGATGCCAGTGACTGTACTTCTGCCTCGGGAAGCATCGTCAACTGCTTTTTACCCGAAAGTGCATTTTGCGTGCAGGAAAAAAGAAAGCAGCTGCAGGCCAATGCAGCCATTCCGAGGCATATTCTGGAAAAAAGATTTATCATAATGAATATTTTTATGGATGAAGCATCAGTTGCAAAACTCAGTCCCAGACCTAGTTTATCCCACTTGCATCCTCAGTAAATTATTGGTTAAATCCTTTTTTGTAGTTAATGATCATTAATCAAGGTCTTTCAAGATCAGATCAATCGCAGCAAGCTCTGCAGTTGTAAAATCGGTATGCTTGAGTGCATTGCAGGCATCGAGCACATGGGCCACCTTGCTGGCACCAATGAGCACACTGGTAACTCGGTCATCCCTCAACAACCAGGCCACTGCCATCTCTGCAAGCTTTTGCCCGCGCTGCTCCGCAATTGCGTTCAGTTGTTGGATGGCATTCAATTTTTCTGGAGTGATTTGATCTGGCTTCAGCGAAGGGTTTCTGCTGGCGCGTGATTGATCAGGAATGCCATTGAGGTATTTATCCGTCAACAAGCCCTGTGCCAATGGTGAAAAAGCGATGCATACCACTTTGTTTTGACCCAGTACATCCAGCAATCCCTCTTCAGGGGTTCTCACCAACATGGAATACTTGGGCTGATGAATCAGGCAGGGCGTGCCCAATTGTTTCAGCATGTCAAATGCTTTCTGTGCCTGATCTGGCGGATAATTGGAGATACCTGCATACAGCGCTTTTCCTTGTCTTACAATAAGGTCCAGTGCTGTCATGGTTTCTTCCAAAGGAGTATTGGGATCCGGACGGTGGTGATAGAAAATATCAACATAATCGAGCTTCATTCTTTTCAGACTCTGGTTGAGGCTTGCCACCAGGTATTTCTTGCTTCCCCAATCTCCATAGGGTCCATCCCACATGGTATATCCAGCCTTGGTGGAAATGATCATCTCATCACGGTACTTGCCAAAATCGCCCTGCATGATGTCTCCGAAATTGGACTCAGCACTGCCGGGTGGCGGACCATAATTATTGGCCAGATCAAAATGGGTGATGCCCAGATCAAATGCAGTATAGAGAACCTGTTCAAATGTTGAACGCAGATCGACATGTCCAAAATTTTGCCAAAGCCCTAATGAAATGGCGGGTAGCTGAAGGCCGCTGTTTCCGCAGCGGCGGTAGGTCATTTGCTGATACCTGGATTGACTTGCCTGATAGTTCATGAGATCGTGTGCTTGATATTAAAATTGTAAGTTGACTGATTTTCCAGCATACACTCCTTGCGGAAGGTCAATGAGCAGTATGGTTTGTTGCAACTGGTTGTTGGGCAAACAAATGAGGCCCTCTTTTTTTACTGAATAGATGCCCGGAACAGTAAGGGTAATGCGCTTCAATTTCCTTGACGGATCGGCTAC
>JBIJAE010000122.1:0-5341 GCA_044345895.1 Chitinophagaceae bacterium | reverse complement strand
GACCATGCCTATGACCTGAGCATCAGCTCAACAAAATCCATGACAGGGCATCTGTTGGGTGCTGCAGGGGCTGTTGAGGCCATTGCCTGCATCAACTCAGTTATTCACGATATCGTTCCGCCTACCATCAACCACTTTACCGATGACGATGGGTTGGATCCAAAGCTCGATTTCACTTTCTGGAAGCCAAAACACAGAACTGTCCGGGCTGCCCTCAGCAACACATTTGGTTTTGGCGGACACAATGCATCTATCATTGTAAAGAAGTATCTTTAATGTCGTTAAGCCTTCGGCTGTTTTGTTGGAGGAGCTCAAACGCATGAACAGATAAACATCCTCGGTTGCTTTACAGGTTATATTATATTTTTAGTAGCGGGAAAAAAAAGCATTTTCTCAACCAACTCTGCAACATGCTTGGTTTTGTTCCAGGCAAGGTTAGTCTCTATATTGCTGCACTCTCTCATCGCTCAGTAAAGGAAAGAACTTCAGAAAACAATGAAAGGTTGGAATACCTTGGAGATGCCATCCTGGGAGGAATTGTTGCAGACTATCTGTTCATGAAATACCCCTACAAAGGAGAAGGCTTTCTCACTGAGATGAGAAGCAAGATGGTGAACCGTCAGATGTTGAATGATATCGCCATCAAGATGGGGTTGAAAAAAATCACTTCTTTTAACAAACACGACAACTCCCTCAAGTCCAGCCAGATTTTTGGCAATGCCCTTGAAGCCCTTGTTGGCGCCGTTTACATTGATAAAGGATACCGAAAGACCAAGGCCTGGGTGATCAAGAAAATCATCATCCCCCATCTTTTCATGGAAGAACTTGAAAACGTTGAGATCAACCAGAAAAACAAACTTTACAGTTGGGCGAACAAGGGTGGGAAAATGCTCGAATTTGAAACCCTGGAGGAGCGCCTGGAAAACGGAAGACGTTTGTTCAGGGTAGGAGCGGTGGTTGACGGAGAAGTCATTGCGGAGGGCAAGGCTTTCAATAAAAAAGATGCCAGCCAGATTGCTGCACAAAACGCAGTCGATAAGCTGAATTTGATTTGACAATCATCATTGCCTTCCTGAGGAATTTTTCTGTTGTTTATTCCACATCCATTTCCTGACAAAGTTCTATCAGTATACCATTGGTGCTTTTGGGATGAAGAAAGCAGATCAGTTTGTTGTCTGCACCCTTTTTGGGAACTTCATTGATGAATTCAAATCCTGCTGCTTTGAGTCGCAGGATCTCGCTTGAGAGATTGTCTACTGCAAAGGCAACATGGTGCATTCCTTCCCCTTTTTTAGCAATGAACTTGGCAATCACACCGTCTTCAGAAAGGCTTTCCAGCAGTTCCACCTTGCTTTCTCCTGTCTGGAAAAAAGCCGTTTTCACTTTTTCCGTTTCCACGGTTTCTGTTTTGTAACAGGGGGTGCCCAACAATTTTTCAAACAGGGGGATGGCATTGGAAAGGGAACTGACGGCAAATGCGATGTGTTCAATTTTGTTCATGGAATGGGATGGGTGTAGGCTAAAAATACAATTCATTTGTCAAATCTGCTGAAATCCATGGAAAGTGTAACTTTGCATGACAACGGAGGTAACATGGAAGCAACAGCGATGATGTCTGGTATCTATATCAGTGAGAAAGCGAAGAACCGCGTAGAAAGCTTGCTTGCCGAAGAAGGCAAGGGAGACGATTATTTTGTGCGGGTATCTGTTGTGAGTGGCGGATGTTCCGGCCTTACCTACAAGATGGACTTTGACAATGAGATAAAGACCGGTGATCAGGTATTTGAAGACAAGGGCATGAAATTGGTTACCGATAGGAAAAGCATCCTCTATCTTTTCAATACCACCCTGGAATTTTCAGACGGACTGGATGGTAAAGGGTTTCATTTCATGAACCCGAATGCCAGCCGTACCTGTGCCTGCGGGGAAAGTTTTTCCATTTGATCAACCTTAACAGCAATTGTTTTATTGCTTCATGAAAGGGAACACCCTTTTGTTGCCACCAAGGTTCAGCACCAAACCATATTTCCCGGGATTTAGTTGACTGACATCAACCTCCAGCTGATTTTCCCTCAACCAAGATGTTGCCTGGATTACCTGTCCGATGGGGTTCAACAACAGTACAGCAGTTGGCGCTTCTTTCAGAGGGCCTATCCTGAGTATACTGCTGCATGGATTGGGAAAAATATGCACAATTTCATGGGCGGGTCTAATGTAAAGAACATTGGAGTAAGCAGCCTTCCCTCTACGGTCAATAGACCTGAGCCGGATGAAATTTTCCCTGATCAGTGATGAACGCAGGTCAAATGAATAGCTGACCTTTCCCAGTTTATTTTTTGAAAGGATTGAATCCATGGCAACATAAGGGCCATTTCCTCTGCTTTTTTCTATCACGTACCGTGCTACCGTTTCATCCTTATCGGTTGTCCAGCTCAATCGTGTAAATCCATTCCTTTCCTGTTGGCAGAGTTCAAGGCTTTCCCTTGACAAGGCCGACGGAAACATGCTTCCGAATGTATAGGTTCCACTTTTCAAGAACGCTGGCGCACTGGCCACTGTATTCGAAACAGTGTTGTCTGCATACAAAGGAAGCAGTTCCCACTTTGTTGCAGCTGATGCCATTCTTACCAGCAAGGGTTGGCCTAAAATTGTGTTGGTGCTGTTCGCCCCCAGGCTGAGCCGGAGAATATCGCTGCTTGACAGGCTGTCTGATGGAAAAATCTTTTTGATTGTCCAGTATTCGCTTTTGCTCACTGAACGCACAGGGAATGCCATTGCACTGTCTGGAAAGGGATGGCCAATGGCATGGTATTCAACCTGAAATAGCGCAGTATCGCTGTTTTGTTTGGAAAGGAAGACGGGTGCATAATTGCTTGCTTTGCCCAAGGGGAACTGCAGGTCTTTTGGGCTGCTGGCCCAATACCTGAAAGGCCCAGTCACAAAACCATTGCTGCCTGCCTCTATTTTACTGCCTGAGAAAGTCAGTACATGGCTACTGTCGGTGATGAGGTTTCCCCTCACCAATTTTAGGCTATCGGTAACCAGCAGTGGTGAAACAAGCGTCAATTGCCCACTGGGTTTGTTTACCGATAGCGAGGCTACATGGGAAGGAAAACGGCCTCCTGTCTGTTGCATTCCCTCTCCATAAAAAACATGGTTGGCCTTGGGATGAACCGATAGTTTTTTCATGCGGATATTGCCAACGGTGCTGTCTGCTGAAATCCCTTCCCCTGCACCAAAACCCAGTGTGGATGAACTGTCTGCAATCATTCTTCCTGATCCTGAAAGGGAATAAATCCCAAACAGCATGGAAGCTGATGGGGCTACTTTCCATGCTGCATTGGCGTTGTTCAGTGAGGTGTTTGATTTCAATTGAAGACATCCCCTTGAAACCAGCACCTGATTGAAATTGTCGCTCAAGGTCCAGTTTCCTGTTATCGCCATACTGCTGCTGTCTCCATTGAATTCCAGTTCCCTGTTGATGGTATCTGCCAGGGATGGATTGAGCGCCAGCCTTCCATTCACAACAAGATTTTTGGCTATGCGGATATTGCTGTTGAGTGAAGACGTGAAGCTGCTGCTGTCGCCGATCTCAAGGTCTCCATAAATACGGAGACTGCTTGAACCACTGCCTGTATAGGATTTCTTTCCGGCAGTTGAGGCAGATAACAAGAGTGTACCGAACTGTTTGCCGGAAACAGACAGGGTATATCCTGTGTTGCCAGGTACATCAAATTCAAAAATACCTTCGTAGGTGGACGGTTCCAGCCGGAGTCTTGAAACCAAGGTGGCATTGCCCCTCAGGGTTCTGTGCACATAACGGCCTCCATTTTCTATTGAAAAGTTTCCATTCAGTACAACTGGGTTTCCTGAACTGGCACCAGAGCTGTTGACAAAAATGCCTGATTTCCCAATCCTGAGTGCATTCCCTGTAGATGAAATGGTTAAACCTGGTGTGGCAAGATTGGAGCTTGGAAGTTCGACAACAATGGAATTGCCAGGGCCTGGCAAGATGGAAAGTGAATGGACGGTTACAGCAGTCAGGCCGGAGGGCAGCAAAATTTTGTACATCCCAGAAACCCGTTCATTGTCAATGACAACATCATCGCCAGGTAAAGGGATTCCATCCGGAAACCAATTGCGTGCATTGCTCCAAAGGCTGTCCAGGCCTTCTCCATCCCATTTTTTTTGTCCAACTGTGGATGCTGTAAACAACAGCATTAGCAACGGCATCATGATCCATTCTCCTCTTTTCATACCCTTTCATCTTGATTTGAAGGCAAGGTATTAACAGAGCTTTCGCTTAAAAAGGTTTTTACACCATGATTTTTCTGTTATTTTCACGACTTCTTGTAATCTTGCAGTTGAATATGTTTACAATCATCCAAAAAGAATTGCGCCAGTTTTTCAGTGGCTTGTTGGGCTACCTGACCATTGGCGTATTTTTATTGATCACCGGTATCCTGCTTTTCATCATTCCCGAATCGGGTATTCTTGATGCAGGTTATGCCAGCATGGATTCATTTTTTGCCATCGCCCCTTATATCATGCTTTTCCTGATACCTGCCATCACCATGAAAAGTTTCAGTGATGAATACCGCAATGGAACATTTGAAATTTTGAAAACATCGCCGCTGCCTATCAGCGACCTTGTATTGGGAAAATTTTTGGCTGCAATGGCATTGGTCTTGATCACGTTGTTGTGCACCTTGGTGTATGCTTACAGCCTTGCTGCGCTCTCTACTGATGGCATTGACACTGGTGGAATAGCGGGTGCTTACATAGGCTTGTTCCTGCTTTGCGGCATCTATGTGGCTATCGGACTTTTTACCAGCAGCATGCAACAAAATGCAGTAACTGCATTTTTGCTCAGTGCATTTCTCTGTTATGTTGCCTATTCACTTTTTTCATCGCTTGCCACAATTGAAGCATGGAAGTCTCTGGGGTATTATATTTCATTGATTGGCATCAAATATCATTTTGAAAATGTCAGCAGGGGTTTTATTGACAGCAGGGACCTGGTTTATTTTCTGTCTGTTATCTCCTTGTTCATTTACCTGACCATCACCAAAATCAAATTGAAATAAGTGATGAAAGGGAAACTAAACAATATTCGCACCTGGTTGCTGCCATTGCTGGTCATTGCTGTGGTCAACTGTTTGTCTTATTTTTTTCATGCAGGCATAGACTTGACTGCAGAAAAGCGATTTACACTTGCCCCTTCAACCAAAGCCATGGTGGGCAGTTTGGCAGAACCGCTTACGTTGACGGTTTACCTGGAGGGAGACATACCTGCTGGTTTCAAAAGGCTGGCCAATGCTGCGGAAGAAATGGGCGCATC
>JBIJAE010000063.1:0-7482 GCA_044345895.1 Chitinophagaceae bacterium | reverse complement strand
ATGCCCAAGTCATTGAAGGCCTATGACTATGCTATGTTGCACATGGAAGCATCTGCCAATGATGGAGTCCCTCAGTTGTATACCCAAGCCCATCTTGATGGATACAAGACTGGCAGTGATCCATACAAGTATCCTGATGTAGACTGGTACGGTGCAGTGCTCAACAAGACCGCGATGCAACAGCGCATCAACCTTACGGCTTCAGGTGGTAGCAATACTGCCAGGTATTTTATCATGCTTGGAACAACCAACCAGGAAGGGCTTTTCAAGTATGGCAATTCCAATCCAAACTACAGGCTGGGCCAGAGCTACCACCGCTATAATTTCAGGTCCAACATTGACGTAGACATTGATAAGAATACGTTGGTTCAACTTGATGTGAATGTAAGGCTTGAGCGCCGTGTGCAACCCCATACAGACTTCAGTACTACAACCCTTTGGAGAAATATTTCAGCCTACCCTCCAGGACTTTTTCCGATCAACAATCCTGATGGAAGCTATGGCGGTACCAATGCATTTCAACGCAATCCGGTGGGCTATTTGAAAAGCACTGGTTACCAGCACCAGGATCACCGCTTCGCTGAGAGCAATGCCAGGGTGTTCAGGAAGCTGGATTTTATTGCCAAGGGGCTTAGGGCAAACGTAGGATTTGCATTCAATACTTTCGTCAGGCCTGCATTGCAACAAAAGGCAGATTATGCTGTATTTACTTACAACGGACCTAGCCTTCCTTTGACCAAGTACGGCAACGACATGGTTTTACAACCTGCTGTTACAAGCTCAACACTGAGGCACAGTTATATTTTTGAAGGCGGCATTGATTATGACAAGACCATTGCAAAGAATCATACCATCAATCTTAGAACCAAGGCCTACTTTGTTCGGCAGAAAGAACCAGGAACAGATCTTCCTTTTTCAAGGAGAAATCTTTCTGCGGTAGTCTCTTATAATTACAAGGAGAAATACATTTTGGATGTTGCAACCTCTTATAGCGGAAGTGACAACTTCGCGGAAGGCAAAAAGAATGGTATGTTCCCCTCAGCAGGTGCATCGTGGATCCTCTCCAAGGAAAAACTACTTGCCCGTGCCAAGTGGATTGACCTGCTAAAAATCCGTGGCTCGTATGGTGAAATGGGCAGTGATCATTTCGCCGGTCTCAGGTTCCCGTATGAAAACGGAAGGGTCGTATCTGGAGGAACCCCAGCCTTTGGTGTAACCCCAACAACGGTTTCTGGACTCTCAGAAGGAACCTTGGGTAACCCAGATGCCTCTTGGATGATCTATAAGCAAACCAATATTGGCGTTGATTTCTCTTTCTTCAAGGAAGTGCTATCCGGTTCGGTAGAGGTTTTCAACGAGGATGTAACTGGCATACCAGTAAGGCGTGCGGATATCAGCAGCATCATCGGTATTGCTGTACCTTTCACCAATGTGGGCATCAGCAACAACAGGGGTGCAGATGTGGTGCTGAAATTGCAAAAGCCCTACAGCAAGAACTGGAGCGCATACATCAAAACAATGGCAACCTTTACCAAGAACAAAATTATCTATCAAGCTGAGGCCATCAAAGACAATCCTTGGGAAGTCAGGACTGGCCTTCCCATTGGACAACCCTTTGGATTGATTGCCGCAGGTTTCTTCAAAGATGCCGCAGACATTGCCGCCAGTGCAAGATCATCTTATGAAGCCAACTTAAGACCCGGCGATGTAAAATATGTTGACCAGAACAAGGATGGCCTGATTGATTTTCGTGATGATGTTGCTATTGGAAAGCCATTCAACCCTGAAATTTTTTATTCTGCAGAGCTTGGTTTCAGGTATAAGAATTTTGAAATCAATGCACTGTTCACCGGTTCAGAGAGCAGGAGTATTTTCCTTCACAACTACGAAGTGTTCAGGTCGTTTTTGCCGTCTTCTGCAAGACCAACCGATTATGTCCTCAACAACCGTTGGACACCTGCTACAGCATCCACTGCAACCATGCCACGCCTGACCACAGTTGCCAACACCCACAATTATCGGAACTCCACTTTATGGTTGACAAATGGAAACTTTGTCCGTTTGAAGAGCCTGGAAATTGCCTATAACCTCAGCAACAATACATTGAAAAAGCTGGGCATGAAAACGGGTACCATTTTTGTAAATGGCAGCAACCTTGCAACATGGAGTGTTGTTCCGGAGGTAGATCCTGAAGGTCCTTCGGCGGGTATCCAGAACGATTATCCCATGTTGAAAGTGGTGAATGTTGGATTCAAACTGAATCTCTAAACAATAGCAATCAAGACATCAAAAGAAATATCTAAAAGAATATTCGATGCAAAAAATAAATTTCAAACAAGTGCTTCTGCTGACAGCTTCCGCTGCATTGTTGTTGTTGTCATCCTGCGAAAAACCTTTTCTTGAAAAACCCCTTGATGATTATGTTCCGTTGGGGGAATCATTTAAAGACATCAGGAATGCAAGGAACTGGATCAACAATATTTACAATGATCGGGTCAACGAGTATACCATTTTGGGTAATGCGGGATTCGCTGCAGGGAGTGACGAGGCCATCCATGGCAGTACAACCAATACCAGCCGGGTCTTTTACAATGGTTCATGGAACGCATTGAATACACCTTTTGACATTTGGGTGAAAAGCTTTACAACTGTAAGGAAGATTAATGTGTTTTTTGAGAACATCAATAATGTCGTAGTCGTTCAGAATGAAGACACCATCAAACTTTCAGACGATGGGTTTGCCAATGCTTATTATCTTTTGGAAAGGTTGAAGGGAGAAGCTTTTTTCCTGAGGGCATTCAATTACATTGAGATGTTCAAATATTATGTCGCAGTTCCCATTGTGACCAGGTCTTATGGGGCCACTGAGGATTTCAATCTTCCCAGGAATACTGTTGAGGAAGTAGTGGCTTTCATCAAGAAAGACCTTGATTCTGCCATGAAATATTTGCCAGAAAACTATGCCAGTTTCTATGGCCAAAGTTACGCGAACTGGCAGGGCCGTGCAGTAAAGTCTACCTGTTTGGCCTACAAGGCAAAAGCACAATTGCTCTTAGCAAGCCCACTGCACAATCCTACCAACGATCTGGGCAGATGGAGAGAAGCGGCTGAGTTGTATGGCAGCTTCATCTCAAAATATGCTGTTATGTATGGCTTGGAGACCCAGATCCAGAGGGCCTTTTTGGATCCCAACAGCAGAGAATCCATTTTTAATATCAGGGCTGCTGCAGGGTTGAGTACAATTGACAGGAATCAGCGTCCTGCAGGGTTTAAATTTTTTAGTGGTCCTGCCGTAAATCCAACCCAGGCCATGGTGGATGCATTTCAAATGAGAAATGGCAGAAGCATTACGGACGCAGGTTCTACTTATAATCCTGCAAGACCATACGAAAACAGGGACCCAAGGTTTTATCAGTTCATCAACTTTAATGGGTCTACCCTTCCGGATAATCCTACTGCAAGTACCTGGTCGGTAAGACAGGTGGAAACATTCAATGGAGGCAGAGATGCCCAGCCTGTAGTGAACGCAACCAGGACGGGTTATTACATGAGAAAATTCATGGATACAACACTGAACCTTGTTGCCAACCAGACCTCATTCAGGCCTTATGTGTTGATGCGCTATCCAGAGGTTTTGCTGAGTTATGCTGAGGCGGTTAATGAAGCCTACGGACCGTATGCATCCTCTACAGCATCGTCATTGAAGGCATCTGCTGCAGTTGAACAAATCAGGCAGAGGGCAGGATTGCTTCCTTTTGCTTTGAGCACTACTTTGACACAGGCGCAAATGCGTGACGCCATCGTTCAGGAAAGAAGGGTTGAACTGGCTTTTGAAAACCAGCGGTTCTGGGATGCCCGTCGTTGGAAAAAAGCAGAGCAATGGTTCAACGTACCAGCTGTTGGTGTACAAATTACAAGAACTGGAACAAATACATTTACTTACAAGTATGCAGATGTTGAAACAAAAATATTCAATGCAAAAATGAACCTGTTTCCGATTCCTGATGCAGAGATCAGGTACAATTCCAAAATCAAGCAGAATCAGGGATGGTAGATTGATTCATTTTTTTGCTTTGACTATTTTTCTTTTTCCGAAAGGTAGTTTTGCAATGATGGTTTCACCTTTTCCTTTATCGTTGGTGATGCTTTGGATGGTCCACAGGTCATTCAGGTTTTCACCATCAATGATGCTGCCACTGTAATCTCCCCAGGAAACACCATCTGTTGCACCTTTGCCTTCGCCCAATGAGATGATCTCACGGATTGTCCCTGGCTCGTCATTCTCCATCCGATAGGCAACCCTGGGGCTGATGAAGGAATTGGCACTGACTTCCTGAAATCCAATCAGCACATCATTTTTTTTGTTGACGGCAATGGTGGTTTGAATATAGTTGGAGCTGTCGTTGTTGATCAGACCAGTTTGTACGAGTGATCCGTCATTGGCATTGATCTGGTGCCATTGCACAGCAGCATGTCCATCTTTGTTGATAGCCTGTGAAAACCACAAATGGTCATTTTGCAAAACAATGTTTTTGGGATTCCTGTCTCCGCTTGATACTTTTTGTGTTGTTCCTTTTTGTGGCGATTGGGGTGGGTAGTCAATGTATTGAAGGTTGTGCGGTTTCTGTGATACAACTACTGCGTAAGGGATTCCCTTCTCATCTTCCAAAATTTTTCTGATGATAAATTCCTTCCTTGCAATTTCAAAAAAATAGAGCGCTTCCGTATCATCCTGTCCAAAAACGGGATGCCCTAAGCTTCCTTCAAAATGATAAATTGTTGCAGGCTTTCCTGCTTTTGCTTCAGCAGTTTTCAGGATAAAGGTTCTTTCTTTCCCACCCGGAAATGAATAGCCAATCCATTTTTTGCTATACCCTATTCCACCGCCATCAACACCATTTTGTGCAGGAACGGGATAAGTGTTCCATGCCCCCAATGGATTGTTGGTTTCAGAAACGGAAATATTGACCGGTTTGACTTTCGGCTTGTCGTAGTACCACCAAAGGTCAAAAACAAATACACTGTTGTGGATATCATAGAACATCTTAGGGTCAATACCATTGTTAAAGCATTTTTGCGAAACGCCCTGAATAAATTCCCCTTTCTTGTTGTAGATGATGAGCCCACTGTTGGTTCCATGCATCACATATCCCCCGCCAACTGCAATCTGCGGATCAACCTGCCTGTTTCCGTCCATGGATCCGTTGAAAGTCAGGAGTCCATTCACGATGCCGGGTTTTCCGCCCTGCATTCTTTCAGGGCAGGCAGCACTGTCATTGAAACTGGATTTGTGCAAGGGAGCAATGATTTCTGTTCTGGATGGATACTGCCTCGTCATCTGGCTTTTTCCATGCAGCATTACCATCATTGAAAGAGAAAGACTGAATAAAAATTTCATGGATTCTGTTTGATATCAGAAAATAATAAATTTTTTCGTAATTCCTGACCCTTTTCATGTAAAAAAGCATTTCTCTGTTTTTTAGATTTTTTTGCTGTTGATTCTAGATTCAACTTTGTTTGAGCTGCAGAAAATTCGTTAAGGTTTTGATGGGTGCAATTATATCATCACATCAAAAAATATCCAACATGAAAAAGAGAATCTTTGCCTATGCAATTCCAACAGTTATTGCCGCTTTTCTGGTCATTTTATCCAGCTGTAATAAGGACGACGATGACATACCCACCATCTCAGGTTTGGTATCCGATCGCTCATCGTTTACTACCTTGAATGCGGCTGTCATCAAGGGGGGACTTGTTGCCAAACTCAACGGAACGGAACAATTAACTTTGCTGGCACCGACCAACGATGCCTTTGATGCTGCAGAAATCACTTCCGCCGTGCTTGAAGGTTTACCTTCCAATGATGTTGCCAACATTCTCTATTACCATGTTATTCCAAGCAAGATTCTTGCTGTAGACATGCCTGCTGGTCCCAATGCCAAAGTGTTGACCTTCAATGGTGATTCTGTTTTTGTTACAAAGAATACCAATGGTGTTTTTGTGAATGGAGTAAAAGTGGCAGAAGCAGATATCATTGCATCTAATGGAGTTGTACATACATTGGGCACAGGTGTTTTGAAGCCCGCGCCTGGAAACATCCTGGCTACAGCTGCCACCAATGGGCTGGATTCTATGGTCAAAGCTTTGAATTTTGCTGCCACAGGTGCCGGTGGAGATCCGACCATAGCAACAAGTATCGCCAATGATTTACTGACTGTTTTTGTACCCAGCAATGCAGCATTTACTGCGCTGCTTACAGATCTTGCCTTGACAGACATTACCCAAATTCCCATTGCTACCCTGATAGCCACGTTGAAATTTCATGCTGTTCAAGGAAGGGCATTTTCTTCAGATCTGACCAATGGAAACCTTACCATGGTTTCTGGCGGAATTACAACCATCACCCTCCCTTCAGGCACTTCAAATGTCACAACAATTACGGGTTTTGGGAATGGTACAAATACAGCAAAAATTAACAAATTCAATATCAATTGCAGGAATGGTGTCATTCATGTGATTGACAAGATTCTTATTCCATAGACAGCTGCGAATCTCTTTCAATTGTTTATATTTATTGCTGAATTTGGTTTTTAGGCCCACTAAATCAGTTGATACAAATGAAACAGTTGAAGTTGTCTGCATTGCTTGTTTTGTTGCTAACCTGTTTTGCTGCAAAGCCATATGAAGTGAAGCGTGTGCTTGTGATTGGAGATTCCATTTCCATTGGGTATACACCTTTTATCAAAGCAGCTTTGTCTCCTGATGTGGAAGTGTCGCACAATCCAGGCAATGGTGGTTCAACCCTCCGAGGAATGGAAAGCATAGAGAAATGGCTTGATAGCCGGGATTGGGATGTTATCCTGTTCAATTTTGGCTTGCATGACATGGTGCACAAGGATAGCAGTGGGAAGTATGATGTCGTCAATGGCACAATTGCTGTTCCGTTGAAGGAGTACAAGAAAAACCTTGAAGCGATTGCAGACAAGTTGAATGAAACAACGGCAAAAGTAGTTTTTGTTACAACAACCATGGTGCCTGAAGGTGCAAGTGGCCGCAAAACTGCATCTGTGTCCGAGTACAATGAAGTGGCGCAAAAAGTGATGAAGAAGAAAAACATCCAGGTCGTTGATCTTTATCAACCATCCCTGGAAATTCACCCCAGTAATTCAAAGCCCAAAGATGTTCATTATACTCCCAAGGGTTATGAATTACTCGCTGAAATTCTTGTAAAGGAGATCAAGGAGGTGTTGAAGGGATAGGCAATGGGATCTATTTGATTTCAAGCTTTATTGGTATACCAAAAGTAAAACCCTCTGTATTCAGAGGGTTTTACTTTTGTAGTCCCGACAGGAATCGAACCTGTATCTAAAGTTTAGGAAACTTCTACTCCTTTACCGACCCGATTTCCCCTCCAAATAGACCTGAAATGAGGTTTTGGTGTGTTGCAGGTGTGTAGTAAACGGACTTTTGCAGCACATTTTG
>JBIJAE010000074.1:0-7087 GCA_044345895.1 Chitinophagaceae bacterium | reverse complement strand
GTTCCACTCTCCTGATTGAATGCGTCCAGGTAGATTTTTTTCAGGTTCCAAACCGGAGATTCCCTGGCAATCAATGCTGCGTGGAACTCTGCATCATTGAGGTGAATATTGAAATCCTCGTCATCCGCTACCAAGGTGATGTCATTCCGCCAGGGCCCCAATGAAGCCTTGCCATGGTATTGAATTATTTTATCGACAGCTTGCCTGGCTTGCACATGCGTTCTTGCAGGAATGCGGCCAATGCCTAAATCCAGCAACGGAGCAGGCAGGTTTCGGTTGATGTCATCATCGTCATCGAGATAACCGAAATAGTCATCTGTGACATAGCTTGTAAGCGGGTCCAGCGAAGACTCACTCTGGTAGGATGGTACAAGGTTTTTCTTCCCGGCACCCTTCTCTTTGTACACGTAGGAAGCCCCACCAAAAAGCAACAAATATTTAGGCCGGGCAACTGGATTGTTACCTGCCCTGTCGAACAACATTTTCATGAAATTTCTGATGGCTGTAGGGTCTGGGGTTCCAGAAGAAAACTCATTGTAAACCTCCTCGGGTGTAACGATAACAGACGTGAGGCCATCTTTTTGCAAATGGAAATCAGCCAGTCGTTTTGCCTCAGCTGCCATAGACTTGTCTACCACAATGACCATGTTCGGTTGACCAATTCCATGAAGGTTTTGATTTGCGACCGGGCCCATCAAGACCGGAGCCTCAAGCTGAGCAGGGTTGAAGGCAATGTATTCTTGTAACCTTGAAGTTTCACTGGCAAATCGGAGATCTGTACCCGATAAACTTGTTCTCAATTTACCAGGAAGCATGGGGTTGGAAACATTCCAAACAGCCATACCCGCACCATTCCGAATCGAAAAACTGGCAGTGCCGGATGGAGCAACAGATTTCATGTCCCTGAATGCCAGCTGGGTAAGCCCTTGCATGTCCAGCGATCGCCTGAAATGAAGTTCAAACCAGTTGAGCCAAACCTCTGCACTGGCCGATCCACCGTTCAACCTGTACCCCACAACAAGACCATTTCCAGTAAGTTTTCCTTTGGCTGATTTTCTGCTCATGTTGGCAGCAGGCTCCAGTAAAGTACCAACCAGAGGGGGTGTTGAATGTTCAAAAACAGGCTGACCATTGAGCAGCACCTGCATCCGGTTGGGTTGCTCGAAACTTCTGCCTACCACCTCACTGTTGAGGTTAAAATCGGTCCCTGCCAATGCCCCAGGCAGGTTAAGGTTGAAATCCCTTGAAGAGAGCTTCCCGCCCTGGGTTCCAAATGACTCTCCATACCATTCTTTTCCACTCCTGAGGAAATTGATGCTGTCCAACTCATGCCGGTAATGCTCGTCAAAATCAGTTACCAATGCGCTGGGATTGGATATTGCGGGTTGTTCTGCAATGCGCTTCCCAGGAGCACTTCCAACATGAATGAAATAAAAAGCTTGATTGCTGTATGGATTTTTCCTGAACTCAAAATCCCTTGTTGCCGGATTTACAATCCACTGGTCAGGGCCGGGTGCATAAAACAAAAAAAAGTCGTTGCCATCAAAAACACCATCCCCGCCATCACTCATTTCAATGGCAACCTCAGGAAGGTCATCAGCCATTACCGGTTGATTGGATTCAGGTAAAACACCACCTCCCGTTCCCAAAAACCTGATATTAGCTGATGGGATGGGGGTTATGAGGCCTGCATTCTTCAGAAATGAGGCAGAAACCCTGTAAATTCCCATGCGGTCAACAGACACCTTGGTCCATTGCCCGGTGGATAGGACTGATGCTGCTGCGTATCGCCTTTGCCCTTTTGCGAAAAGGACCATCCCGAAAAGGGCAATCAGGGTAAACCATTGCTTCATAAGCGCCTGTAAACAAATTTAGCATTTACTAAACATAATATTTGACGTAATCCATTGAATTGATTTAATTTAACACTTACATTTGTCATCATCTCTGTGGTAAACCGGACAATAATTTTCGGAGTTGCCCGTTAAGTGAATCGATTAAATAAAAAAGTGTACGGTATGAGAAACCTTTTGTACTTGTCTGCAGTCGTTGTTCTGTTCAGTGCCTGTAAGGGCGGTCTTCCGTTTGCCAAGAAAAAATTTGACAAATCGGGCGTTACCGGCTGGAATTACAATGACAAAAACATGGGCGGCTTTTTCAAGTCTCCAGTCAAGGAACAGGGCACTGGCCCGGGTCTTGTTTTTGTACAAGGTGGTACCTTCACCATGGGAGCTGCTGATGAGGATATCATGGGAGATTGGAACAATGTACCCAGAAGAGTAACTGTATCATCATTTTACATCGACAAAACAGAAGTAGCCAATATTCACTACAGGGAATACCTAAACTGGATAGAAAGGACTTTTGATGATCCCCAATTCGAAAAAGTTGTGACTGCTGCCAAACCCGATAGCCTGGTTTGGAGAAGTGAGTTGGCAGCGAATGAGCCATTGATTGATTATTATTTTAGGCATCCTTCATACAACAACTACCCTGTTGTTGGTGTATCCTGGAGACAAGCCAATGATTTTTGTATCTGGAGAGGCAGCAGGGTGAACGAGTTGTTGCTGGTTCAAAAAGGATTGGCCAACCCCAATCAACTGAAAGCCATTCAAGGTCAGGGCGAAGAAAACTTTACAACCAAATCATACCTGCTTGGTCTTTATTCCACACAGGCTGCCAAATCAAAGAAATCTCCTTTGATGGATGAAAATGGCAGGCCCAGAAGTTATGTAAAAATTGAAGACGGTATCCTCATGCCTGAATACAGACTCCCCACCGAAGCAGAATGGGAATACGCAGCATTGGGTTATATCAACCAGAACCCCAATGTAAAGACCAAGGAAGGCAAGCGCGGAGAGGAATTAATCATGAACAAACAAGTTTATTCATGGTCACACAACGTGAATGGCATGCGTGACAACCGATATGGTTCATGGCAAGGTAAATACATGGCCAACTTCAAGCGTGGCAATGGAGACTACATGGGTATCGCCGGTGGTTTGAATGATAACTCTGCCATCCCCGGACCAATTGATGCCTTCTACCCCAACGGATTTGGATTGTACAACATGTCTGGAAACGTAAACGAGTGGGTTTCCGATGTATACAGGCCCATGTCAAGCAAGGATGTTGATGATTTCAACCCATATCGTGGTAATGTTTTCACCAAAAACGAAAAAGATGCCAATGGTGAATTTCAACGTGACAGCATCGGCAGGGTAAAAACTGTTGTGATCAGTGATGAAGAGGCAAGGACAAGAAGAAACTACCAAAAAGGAAATGTGATCAACTACCTGGATGGAGACTCTCTTTCCATGGTAAACTACGGATATGGCACCACTACACTGGTGAGCGACAAATCAAGGGTTTTCAAAGGTGGAAGCTGGGATGACAGGGCCTATTGGCTGAGCCCAGGCACACGCAGGCATCTTGAAGAGGACCAAGCCACTTCAACGATTGGTTTCAGGTGTGCGATGGACCGCTTCGGAAGCCAGGAAGGAAATGGTTTCAAAAACGGAAACCAGTTCAGCAACCGCAGGCAGAACACAAGAAAAAAATAAACAACAACCAAATATTGAAAAGGCCCTCCCAGCGAGGGCTTTTTCATTTGCCAGAGGTCTGTATAGTGCCGTATCTTTGCATTATGCTAATGGATCACTTATATACCCTTTACAAGCGGTACCCTAAGGTTCAAACAGATACCCGCGCGCTTGCTCCAAATGAAATATTTTTTGCACTGAAAGGCCCTAGTTTTAATGGCAATTCATTTGCAAAAAAGGCCCTGGAAATGGGTGCCGCGGGGGTCGTAATTGACGAACCCATCGGCATCGAAGCGGACAATATATTTCTGGTGGACAATGTGCTTGAAACCCTCCAGGCCCTTGCCTTGCACCACCGCAGGCAATTCAAGATTCCTTTTATCGCCATCACAGGAAGCAACGGAAAAACAACCACCAAAGAATTGCTGCATGCCGTATTGTCAAGCACCTATACAACCTATACCACCAAAGGGAACCTCAACAACCATATTGGCGTTCCTTTGACCATCCTTTCCATCAAGGATGATGCGGCAATGGCCATCATCGAGATGGGCGCGAACCACCAAAAAGAGATTGAAAGTTATTGCAAGATTGCCCTTCCGACACACGGCATCATCAACAACTGCGGAAAGGCGCACCTTGAAGGATTTGGCGGCGTTGAAGGCATCCGAAAAGGAAAAGGAGAATTGTTTGACTTTTTGGCACCGAACAACGGAACTGCCTTTATCAATGCAGGATTGGATTACCTTATCAACATGTCATCCTCCATCAAAAACAAAATTTTCTATGGCGGAAAAGGCAACTCTTTCGAGGCTGCTGTATTACAAAGCGAGCCATTGCTGGCGCTGGAAATCAAGAGTGAAAAATGGGGAACACAGCAGATTTTGACGCAACTGGTGGGTGCATACAACAAACCCAACATAGAAGCCGCCATTTGCGTGGGTGATTATTTTGGCATCGCTTTTGAGTCTATCAAACGTTCTATAGAAGCCTATGTTCCAGACAATGCAAGGTCACAATTGATCAAAAAAGGCAGCAATACCATCATCCTGGATGCCTACAATGCCAATCCCAGCAGCATGCAGGCCGCCATTGAAAATTTCAGCCTGCAACAATCAGCAAACAAGTACATGTTTCTCGGCGGAATGATGGAGCTTGGAGCGGAATCAATAGCTGAACACCAATCCCTGGTGGACATGATTACATCAACTGGCATCAACCATGTAGTGCTTGTGGGAGGGGATTTTGCCCATGTTGACCACCACTTCACCTATCTCCCAGATGCTGCTAAAGCAGCCGATTGGATTAGCCAAAACCCTCCATCGGATGCACTCATCCTGATCAAGGGGTCAAGGGGAATTAAAATGGAAAAACTGCTGGATTCCCTTTGATTGCGGACTAAAGTCACAAACTTGAAAGAAAGGAAAACATAATTTTAGACAAATAATACCCATGAGCAGTTTCAAGGAATCTTATCTGTACAGTGTATTGAACAACAAATGCCCCCGGTGCAGAAAAGGCAATATCTATACATCATCCAATGCCTACAAATTTGGACAGATGACAACAATGAACGAGACCTGCCCCGTATGCGGACAACCCACTGAAATTGAGGTAGGATTCTTTTACGGAACAGCATATGTAAGCTATGCCTTGACTGTAGCCTTCAGTGTAGCCACCTTCGTGGCCTGGTGGGTCTTGATCGGCATGTCATTGGACGACAACAGGTTTTTCTGGTGGATGGGCACCAACGCCGTTTTGATGATCCTGATGCAGCCACTTTTTATGCGCCTGTCAAGAAGCATTTGGCTTTCCTGGTTTGTGCCCTATGACCCCAACAGCAAGGAAAGCGCTGAGGAATCAGCCAAATGATTTAACTTGTACAGTATAAAACAACTAAACAAGAGGAACATGAAACAATTCATTTCAATGCTGTTTTTGCTGGTATCAGCCAATGGCTTTGCCCAAAAAGGGTTCACCATTTCAGGAGATGTCAGCAAGGTCAAAGACCCGATTGCAAAAGTATACCTCAACTATTATGCGGATGGAAAATCTACCATGGACAGTGCAGAAGTAAAAGATGGCAAGTTCGGTTTCACGGGCACAGTATCAGACCCAGTGATGGGCAGCCTGAGGGCCAAGTACCAGGAAGTACCCGGTGCAAAGTCGATAAAGGCCATCTCCTACAACAGGGATGTCAAGCAGGTTTTCCTTGAAAATTCCAAAATAAAAATTGCCAGTGTAGACTCGTTTGCCAATGCAAGCATCAAGGGGTCAAAGTCTCATACAGCCTATGTTTCATGGACTGACCTGACCAAAGAGGAAACCGAACAATCGGCTGCTCTCAACAAAGAATACGGCGAGTACTACAAAAAGAAAGACCAGGCTGGCATGGACAGGATTGATGCTGCTTTTGATAAATTGACCGAGCAGAAAAACATCAAAAACAAACAATACCTGAAAGAAAATCCCTCTTCTCCTATTGCCATGTTTGTTTTGAAACAGTATGCCGGATATGATATCAATGCTGATGATGTTGAACCTGTTTTTCTTTCTCTTCCAGAACAACTCAGGGCTAGTCCTGCAGGCAAAGACATGGCAGAAAAACTGGAAACAGCCAAGAAAACAGGTGTTGGCAAAATGGCCATGGACTTCACACAAAATGATACCCTTGGCAACCCCGTTTCACTTTCTTCTTTCCGCGGTAAATATGTGTTGATTGATTTCTGGGCCAGCTGGTGCGGACCTTGCCGCCAGGAAAACCCCAACGTAGTAAAAGCATTCAATGCTTACAACAGCAAAGGGTTTACCGTATTGGGAGTTTCATTGGATCAACCCACCGCCAAAGACAAGTGGATGAAGGCTATACACGATGACAAGCTGACCTGGACACAGGTTTCAGACCTGAAATACTGGAAAAATGATGTGGCGGTGCAATACGGCATCCAGGCCATCCCCCAAAATTACCTGATTGACCCTCAGGGAAAAATTGTAGGCAAAAACCTTCGTGGAGAGGCCCTGAACAAGAAATTGGCGGAGATTTTTAAATAACACTGTTTGACATTTTATCCAATCCCGGTTGCTTTTTGCGATCGGGATTTTTTTTGCTTACCTGCGCTCGGGTAGAAATGGCCACATGACCCAGGACAGCAGAATTCTCCCATCTTTTTCCGATATTTGCGACTCTAAAACAACCAATATGGGCAAATACAAAGCCGGTGTGCTATTCGGAGAAGACCTGAAAGCACTTTACCAAGATGCAAAAGACAATCAATTCGCAATGCCCGCAGTCAATACTACCGGCACAGATACCATCAATGCTACACTTGAGGCTGCCGCTGCAGTGAACTCCCCTGTGATCATTCAGTTTTCAAATGGCGGTGCACAGTTTATCGCAGGAAAAGGAATGCCCAATGACAAACTGCAGGCAAATATTTCAGGAGCCATCTCCGGCGCTTTACACATACACAATGTTGCCAAATACTATGGTGTTCCCGTTGTGCTTCATACCGACCATGCTTCCAAAAAATGGTTGCCCTGGATCA